>NZ_MEEL01000018.1:0-131357 GCF_001724435.1 Microbacterium sp. SCN 69-37 | reverse complement strand
TCGAGAGTGCGAGCCGCGATATCGACCCGTATCAGATCACCATCGCGCACGAAGGCGATGGGACCTGCGTCCACCGCTTCGGGTGCTATGTGGCCGATGCACAGGCCGGTTGTGCCGCCTGAGAATCTGCCGTCCGTCAAGAGTAGTACATCTTTTCCGAGCCCCGCGCCCTTGATGGCCGCTGTGATGGCGAGCATCTCGCGCATGCCGGGGCCGCCCTTCGGGCCCTCGTAGCGGATGATGATCACGCTGCCCGCGGCGATCTCGCCCGCCTCCAGGGCGTCCATCGCCGCGCGCTCCCGCTCGAACACCCGCGCGGGCCCCTCGAACACCGACACATCGAAGCCCGCTGTCTTGACGACGGCGCCCTCGGGAGCCAGTGAGCCGTGGAGGATCGTGATGCCGCCCGTCGCGTGGATCGGGTCATCGAAGGTGTGGATGACGGTGCCGTCGATCGGGTCGGGATCGAGCTCGGCGAGGTTCTCGGCGAGGGTCTTCCCCGTCACCGTGAGGGCGTCGCCGTGCAGCAGTCCCTCGTCGAGCATGGCCTTCATGATCACGGGGATGCCGCCGTGACGGTCGACGTCGTTCATCACATACTTACCGAACGGCTTCATATCCGCCACGTGCGGCACCTTGTCACCGATGCGGTTGAAGTCGTGCAGGCTCAGCTCGACATCAGCTTCGCGGGCGATGGCAAGCAGGTGCAGCACGACGTTGGTCGAGCCGCCGAGCGCCATGGCCAGGGCGATGGCGTTCTCGAATGCCTCTTTCGTGAGGATGTCGCGCGTCGTGATGCCCTGGCGCAGCAGGTTCACCACCGCCTCCCCCGACCGGTGCGCGTAGTAGTCGCGCCGACGGTCCGCAGAAGGCGGCGCGGCCGAGCCCGGAAGGCTCAACCCCAGGGCTTCGGCGACGGACGCCATCGTGTTCGCGGTGTACATGCCACCGCACGCCCCCTCTCCGGGGGCGATCGCGCACTCGATGCGCTTGAGGTCGGCCTCGCTCATCTTCCCCGCAAGGCACGCGCCGACCGCTTCGAACGAGTCGATGATCGTGACGTCCTTCTCGGTGCCGTCCGACAGCTTCACCCAGCCCGGCGCGATGGATCCTGCGTAAAGGAAAACGCTCGACAGATCGAGGCGGGCAGAGGCCATGAGCATGCCCGGAATCGACTTGTCGCAGCCGGCGAGCAGCACCGTGCCGTCGAGCCGCTCGGCCATGACCACGGTCTCCACGGAGTCGGCAATGACCTCGCGGGACACGAGCGAGAAGTGCATGCCCTCGTGACCCATCGAAATGCCGTCGGAGACGGAGATGGTCCCGAACTGCAGGGGGTACCCGCCGCCGGCGTGCACGCCCTCCTTCGCGCCCTGCGCGAGCCTGTCCAGGCTCAGGTTGCACGGCGTGATCTCGTTCCAGCTGGACGCGATGCCGATCTGGGGCTTGTCCCAGTCCTCGTCGCCCATGCCGACGGCGCGCAGCATGCCGCGGGAGGTGGTCGCCTCGATGCCGTTCGTGACGACACGACTGCGGGGCTTGATGTCGATGGAGGGATCGCTGTCCGGCATCCTCGAAGTCTATTCCCGCAGGGTGTCCCGTTCGCGCGCCAGACGTGTCAACAGCGCCGCCAGTTCGGGGGTGCCGGTGACACGAACAGTCGCCGCGGTCTCACCCGGGCCGACCCGCACACCCACGTCACCCGGCTGGAGACTGCGCAAGGCGTCCTCATCGGTCACGTCGTCGCCGGCGAACAGCACCGCGCTCGCACCGGTCTGCGCGCGCAGCCGTGCGACCGCGCCGTCCTTGCCCTCCGCACGGAAGGCGTACTCGAGGATGTCGTGGCCGTCACGACGACGCCAGTCGGAAGCCTCCGCGGCCATGAGCGCAGCGATCCTCTCCTGCGCGCCGCGCGCGGCGGCGGCATCCGACACGAGGCGCGTGTGCAGCGCGAAGCCGAACTCCTTCGGCTCAACCCAGGCACGGTCGGCGTCGGCGGCGATGGCCTCGGCACGCGCGCGCAGGTCGTCGCGCTGCGCGAGCAGCAGAGGGTCCACGGGAGCCGGTGCCTCCCCCGGAGGCGGCCACTGCTCCGCGCCGTGCGAGCCGGCCAGAAGCAGCGGCGAGTCGTCGTCGTACTCGGCGATCACCCGGAGGTCGCGCAGCGTCCGTCCCGAGACCAAGGCGACCGTCGTCCCCGGCGCCTGTGCGAGGGCCTCGACCGCTGCCCGCGCATCCTGGCTCATGCGCGCCGCCATCGGCTCGTCGACCAGGGGCGCGAGCGTGCCGTCGAAATCGAGTGCGACGAGCAACCGCGGCACACGCGCCAGGCCGGCGATAGGCTCCCAGCCGCTCACGCGTCCTGCTTCCGGACGGCGTCGAGGTCGGCCAGGAAGCGTCGGGACCAGTCGGCGACGTCGTGGTCGCGCACACGCCGGCGCAGGCCCCGCATCCGGCGGGCCTGCTCGGCGGGCTGCATCTCGACCGCCGCCATGATCGCGTCCTTGAGTCCGTCGATGTCGTGGGGGTTGACCTTCACGGCTTGCGAGAGCTCGTCGGCGGCACCGGTGAACTCGCTGAGCACGAGCACCCCGCGACTGTCGATGCGACTGGCGACATACTCCTTCGCGACGAGGTTCATGCCGTCGCGAAGCGCCGTGACGAGCATCACGTCGGCCGCGAGATACAGGGCGACCATCTCCTCGCGCGGGTACGAGTGATGCAGATACCTGATCGCGGTGTGGCCGACGGTGTCGTGGTCGCCGTTGATGCGTCCCACGGTGAGCTCGATCTCGTCGCGCAGCTGCATGTATGCGGCGACGCGCTCGCGACTGGGGCTCGCGACCTGGACGAGCGTGACGTCCTCGACGTCCAGGCGGCCCTCCTCGAGGAGCTCGCCGTAGGCCTTGAGCCGATGGCCGATGCCCTTCGTGTAGTCGAGGCGATCGACACCGAAGATCACGGTCTGCGGGTCGCCGAGGCTCGCACGGATCTCCTTCGCTCGCGCCTGGACCTCGGGGCGCCGGGCGATCTCGTCGTAGAGCTGCGTGTCGATCGAGATCGGGTACGCCTTCGCCACGGCCGTGCGCACGGAACCATCATCCGCGACCACGCGGATCGCGCCCGACTTCGTCTCGAACCCCAACTGGCGCCGCACGGCGTTCGTGAAGTTGCCGGCATCCTGCACCCGCTGGAAGCCGATGACGTCGGCTCCGACCAGACCGGCCAGCACGTGCTTGCGCCACGGAAGCTGCGCGAACAGACCGTATGCGGGGAAGGGAATGTGGTGGAAGTAGCCGATCACCACATCCGGTCGCAGCGCCCGCAGCAGCCGCGGGACGAGCTGGAGCTGGTAGTCCTGAACCCACACCACCGCTCCGTGAGCGGCAACGGATGCCGCGGCGGCGGCGAACCGCTCGTTGACGCGGACATAGGCTTCCCACCACTCGCGGTGGTAGGCGGGCGGCGAGATGACGTCGTGATACAGCGGCCAGATGGTGTCGTTGGAGAAGCCCTCGTAGTAGAGCTCGACGTCCTCGTCGGTGAGCGTCACCGGAACGAGCTCCATGCCGTCGAGCTCGAACGGCTCGAGCTCCAACCCCGCGGTCCCGGGCCAGCCGACCCACGCTCCCCCGGTCTGCTGGAGCACCGGCTCGAGCGCGGCGACGAGACCTCCGGGCGAGCGACGCCACCCGCCCTCGACGCTGGGGTCGTGGTCGACGGGCAAACGGTTGGACACGACGATCATGTCGGCCTTTGACTTCGGGTCGCTCACGCGGCTCCTCTCGGCAGGCGTTCTTCCAGGCTAACGTGGTCTCATGCGCAAGTACCTGTTCGGGACCGGGATCATCTCCGCCGTGACCAGCGGCCTCGCGCTGCTGCGGGGACTGCGCGGCGACGTGCCGTTCACCTGGCGTCAGGCGCTCGCCTGGCTGAGCTGGGGCATCACGCTCGCGCTGTCGATCGGCACGATCGTCGACACGTACCGCGCCTCACGCGGGCGCGTCGTCTCGACGGACTCCCCCATCCGTGGGAGGGAACAGAAGCTGCTGGCCACGCGCCTCCAGCGCTGAGCACCGATACCCACGACGAGATCAGAGCCCGATCTCGTCGTGCACGAAGCCGGTGTCGGTCGCGACCCGGTCGCGCGCCGGCTGACGGGTCGCGCGGAGGTCTCGACGGACCGTGCACTGGCGGAGACGTCAATCGAACGCCAGAGTTTCTTCCCCGCGGCGGCGCAGCGGAGAGAACCACGCGATCGCCGCGGCGACGGCGAACACCACGACGGTCGCGGCCAGAGCGCCCCGATCCCCGATAAGGCCGACGGCGACGCCGGCCGACAACGCCCCGACAGCGGCGAGCGTCCGGTTGCCCGCGCGTCGGTCGTGTTGGTACGCCCCAGGAACCGATCGGGGGTGAGCGTCTGCCAGAGGAGCTGCTCCGGCGTGTTCTCGATGCCCACCGCGGCGCCCTGCACGCCGATCGCGACGAACAGAAGAGCCGCGCCGAGCTCCGACGGCGGCGCCACGGCGACCAGGATCCACGCCAGCGGGTAGAGCGAGCGTGCGCCCACGATCGCGCGTCCCGCGCCGATGCGTCCCGTGAGCACGGCGGCGCTCGACGCTCCGATCAGGCTCGAGACTCCGAAGACCGTCAGCAGCAACCCGTACGTGAGCGCGGAGAATCCCAGCTCGCGAAGCGCCAGCAGCGACAGCGCCGTCAACGCCGCGCCGTTGGCGACGAACCAGACGTGAGTCGATACGGTGAGAGGGCCCAGCATCGGATGCCGGTACGTCCACCGCATCCCCTGGCCGATCTCGGTGCCCAGTCGGGCTGGGCGATGCGGCGCCCGCGGCTCCTCGACCCTCACGGTGGCGTTCAGCACGGCCTCGGCGAGGTAGCTCACCGCGTCGATGACGATGGCGAGGGGAGCGCCGACCAGCCCCACGAGGCCGCCGCCGATGCTCGGGCCGAGCGTCTGGGCCGCGGCATCCGTCGGGCCCAGTCTCATGTTGGCGCGAAGCTACCCGTCACGCGGCACGAGACGAGGCAGGAGGGATTGTGCCGCGGCGAAGCCGAACACCGAGAACGACCCGAACAGCAGGAGCGCGACGACCAGCATCCACACCTGGAGGATGCCGCATGCCCAGAGTACGGGTACCGCCCCGAGCGACAGCGCCCGCGCGATGCTGGCCCAGACGAGGATGGGTCGGCGACGCCAGCGATCCGTGTACACACCGGCGATGACGCCGAGCACGGCGTACGGAACGAACTGCGCCGCGTTGACGACACCGACCTCGAGCGGTGTCGCGCCGAGCAGCTGGACCACGAGAACGGGCATCGCGACCGTCGTGATGGCAGTGCCGAACGAGCTCAGCGCAGCCGCCGTCCAGTACCGGGCGAACGCCGCAGACCGTTCGTCGCGCGCTCGGCCCACGCGGTCACCTCCCCGTGCGTCACCCCGACGATAGCCGGGCCGGCCGGCGCGCGGTGTGCGGCGAACCGCCGGCGTCGCGCGTCAGCGCGTGAGCAGGAGCGCCTCGCCCTGGCCTCCCCCGCCGCAGAGGCCGACCGCGGCCGTGCCCGAACCGCGGCGGACGAGCTCGTGCACGGTGTGGACGACGAGCCGCGCGCCGGAGGCGCCGATCGGGTGCCCGAGGGCGATGCCGCCGCCGTGAATGTTCACGACGTCCTCCCCCACACCGAGCTCGCGCTGCGAGCGGGCGACGACGGCGCCGAACGCCTCGTTGATCTCGACGAGATCCAGATCGGATGCCGCGAGCTGCTGCCGCTGCAGGGCCTGCGCGATCGCGCGCGCGGGCTGCGCGTGCAACGAGTTGTCGGGACCGGCGACCTGACCAGCCGCGCCCACCACGGCGAGCACCGGCCATCCGCTCGCGTCGGCGTGCGCGCGTGTGGTCAGCACCACGGCGGCGGCGCCGTCGGAGATCTGCGACGCGTTGCCGGCCGTGATCGACCCGTCGGGCGCGAATGCGGGGCGAAGACCGGCGAGCGTCTCGGCGGTGGTCTCGTCGCGGATGCCCTCATCGGTGGTGATCGTCACCGCGGGACCGCGGCGTTGCGCCACCTCGACGGCGACGATCTCGGCGTCGAAGACCCCGGCATCCCGCGCCGCCGCGGCGCGCTGGTGCGACAGGGTGGCGACGCGGTCCTGCTGCTCGCGCGTGACCTCGAAGCGCGGGTTCAGCCGCTCCGTGGAGGCGCCCATGCTCTCGCGGTCGTACGCGTCGGTCAGACCGTCGTAGGCCATGTGGTCGAGCACCTCGACGGATCCGTAGCTCCAGCCCTCGCGCGAGCCCATGAGCAGGTGCGGCGCACGCGTCATCGACTCCATGCCGCCCGCGACGACGACCCTCGCGTCGCCGGAGGCGATCATCCGCTTGGCGTCGATGATCGCGGTGAGGCCCGACAGGCACACCTTGTTGACGGCGGATGCCGGGACGTCCCAGCCGAGTCCGCCGGCGAGGGCCGCCTGGCGCGCCGGGTTCTGTCCGGAACCGGCCGGCAGCACCTGCCCCATGATCGCGGCATCCACGGCCTCGGCGGCAATGGCGCCCTGCGCGAGCGCGCCGGCGATGGCGAACCCGCCGAGCTGCGCCGCGGTGAAGGAGGCGAGCTGCCCCTTGAGCCGCCCCTGCGGCGTGCGGGCGGCGGCCACGATGACGATGTCGTCGGTGCTCATGCGATCTCCTTGAGTGCGTCGGCGATGATCAGATCGGGTTCGGTGGCGGCGACGACCTCGTCGACGCTCACGCCGGGGGCCGTCTCGATGAGGACGAGGCCGCCGTCCGTGACGTCGATGACGGCCAGGTCGGTGATGATGCGGTCGACCACGCCGCGTCCGGTCAGCGGCAGCGAGCAGGCGTTCACGATCTTGGCCGAGCCGTCGCGGGCGACATGCTCCATCAGGACGATCACCCGCTCCGCACCGTGGACGAGGTCCATGGCGCCGCCCGGACCCTTGACCATCTTCCCGGGGATCATCCAGTTCGCCAGGTCTCCGGAGGCCGACACCTGCATCGCGCCGAGGATGGCCGCGTCGATCTTGCCGCCGCGGATCATGCCGAAACTCAGCGCCGAGTCGAAGAACGCGGCGCCCGGAAGGACGGTGACGGTCTCCTTGCCGGCGTTGATGAGGTCGGGGTCGACGTGCGCTTCGGTCGGGTACGGACCGACGCCGAGGATGCCGTTCTCCGACTGCAGCACGACGGTCACGTCGTCGGGCACGAAGTTCGGCACGAGCGTCGGCAACCCGATGCCGAGGTTCACGTACGACCCGTCGGCCAGCTCCGCGGCCGCACGTGCGGCCATCTCGTTGCGGGTGAGCGCCATCTCAGGCTCCTTCCGGGATGTCGCGATCGGCGCTGTCGTCGACCGTGACGGTGCGGCGCTCGATGCGCTTCTCGATGTCGGTGCCGACCTCCACGATGCGGTGCACGTAGATGCCGGGCAGGTGGATGCCGTCGGGGTCGAGTTCGCCGGGGTCGACGAGCTCCTCGACCTGCGCGATGCAGACCCTCCCGGCCATGGCGGCGAGCGGATTGAAATTGCGGGCGGCCTTGTGGAAGACGAGGTTGCCGTGGGTGTCTCCCTTCGCGGCGTGCACGAGCGCGAAGTCCGTGACGATCGCCTCCTCGAGCACGTAGTCCCGTTCCACTCCGGTGACCGCGAAGGCGCGGACGTCCTTCGGCGGCGAGGCCACCGCAACGCCCCCGGCGCCGTCGTACTTGCGCGGCAGTCCGCCCTCCGCGACCTGGGTGCCGACGCCGGTCTGGGTGAAGAAGGCGGCGATCCCCGCGCCGCCGGCCCGGAGCTTTTCGGCGAGTGTGCCCTGCGGTGTCAGCTCCAATTCGAGCTCGCCGGAGAGGAACTGCCGCTCGAACTCCTTGTTCTCGCCGACGTAGGAGGAGGTCATCTTTCGGATGCGCTTCGCGTTCAGCAGCACGCCGAGGCCCCAGTCGTCGACGCCGCAGTTGTTCGAGACGATCGACAGATCGCGCGTGCCCTGAGCCAGCAGCGCCCCGATGAGCGCGATGGGATTTCCCGAGAGGCCGAATCCGCCGACGGCCAGCGAGGCGCCGTCCGGGATGTCGGCCACCGCATCGGCCGCCGACGGGTAGGTCTTGTCGATCACGAATCACTCCTTTGTCACCGCGTATCGCCTCCATCCTCCGCCGTCCCGCACGGCCGCGCACGTCGGCGCTTGCCATGTGGATGCCGCGGCGCGTACTGTCCACATCGTGGAGTCCGCTCGACGAACCATCCCCGGTGCGCAGTCGGTGGCGCGCGCGGCGGCACTCCTGCGGCTCGTCACGTCGGCGGGCGAGCAGGGCCTCTCGGTCGCGGAGATCGCACGCCGCGCTGAGCTGACCCGCCCGACGACGCACCGCCTGCTCACCGCGCTGAGACACGAGGGCCTCGTCGACCAGGACGAGCACTCCGGCGCCTGGATGCCGGGACCGGAGCTCTATCTGATGGGCACGGTCGCGGCATCCCGCTACGACATCACCGCCATCGCGCGCGACATCGTCCGCGCGCTCGCGGTGCGCACCGAGGAGAGCGCGTTCCTGTCGGTGCGCCGTGGCGACGAGACGGTGTGCCTCATCCGCGAGGACGGCGCGTTCCCCATCCGGTCGTTCGTCCTGTCGGAGGGCATCCGCTTCCCGCTGGGCGTCGCGTCGGCGGGGCTCGCCATCCTCGCGTTCCTGCCTTCCCACGATGTGGACGCGTACTTCGAGCGGCACCCCGAGCTCGCCGAGCGTCACGGCACGGCGCACGCCGAGCCGCGCCTGCGCGCGCGTCTCCGCGAGACGCAGGCCCGCGGCTACGCCCTCAACCCGGGGCTCATCGTGGAAGGCAGCTACGGCATCGGGGCGGCCGTGTTCACGCGCGCGGGGCACCCGCAGTGGGCGCTGAGCCTCACGGGTGTCGACTTCCGCTTCTCCCCCGAGCGCATTCCCGACCTCGGACGCACGCTCCTCGCCCACGCGCACCAGCTGACCACCCGCATCGCCGCCGGCGCGCGCTAGCCGCCTCCGCCGCGCCGGCATCCCCGCCGAGAAACCACCTCGACGACGAGAAACCACCGCAGCGGTGATGTGTCGAGACGCCGATGGTTTCTCGGGATGCCGCGGGACGCGGCGGAGCTACGGCGCGTGCGGGACGGAGGCGGCGAGCTGCTCCTCCACCAGCGCGGCCAAGCGGTCGGCACCGGCGTGGGAGAGCACCACCGTGTAGTGGTTGAACTCCGGCCAGGCAACATGCGCGACCGACGGATAGGCCGCCAGCTGGGCGGCGAGGTGGACCGGCGGATACAGCCCGGGGATCTCGTCCTGCAGTCCCCGCGGCACGGTGACGAGGGTGGTCGGCGTGGTGAGCGCGTCGAGCGCGTCGCGCACCGTGTCACGCGTGTTCATGTCGACGGTGTCCTCGACCGTGGTGGCGTAGCTCGTCGCCGGTCGGTACGAGCCGTCGGGCTCGCGTTCGAGGTCGTACGCGAGGTAATGCTCGAGCGCCGGCGACCAGTCGTCCGCGAACGCGGGGTGCGCGCGCCAGAACGCCAGATAGTCGTCCACGTCGGCGAAGCGGCGCGAGAGCCGCGCAGCCGTCGGCCCGAGGATCGCCGCGACGAGCTCGTCCGGCGTCAGGTCGGCCGGAGCCGCCAGCGGCAGTCCTCCGTCGACGAGGAGCAGACGCGCAACCAAGTCCGGATGCCGGTGCGCGAACACGACCGACACGAACGCGCCCATGGAGTGCGCCACCACGAGGTCGGGCACGGCGTGCAGCGCCGCGCAGACAGCGGCCAGATCGTCGGCGTGGGCCGCCATGCCCGCCGCTCCCTGCACGCCGTTGCTGCGACCGCGGCCGCGCAGATCCGGCGCGATGATCCTCACGTGCGGCAACGCCTCGGCGAGCATCTCCCACGCGAGGTGCGACGAGGTGACCCCGTGGACGGCGAGGATCGTCGGGGCGCCGGGGTCGGCCTCCCACACACCGACCCGCAGCGAACCGCCGGGGACGGCGACATCGACCGCACGCACCACGCGGGTGCTCATCGCGCCGTCCACCCGCCGTCCATCGTGTAGCTGGCGCCGGTGACCATCCCGGCGTGATCGCTCGCGAGCCATCCGGCGAGCGAGGCGACCTCCGTCGGCTCGATCAGGCGCTTGATGACCGACTCGGTGAGCATGATCTTCTCGACGACCTCGTCCTCGGCGATACCGTGGACGCTCGCCTGGTCGGCGATCTGCTTCTCGACCAGAGGCGTGCGCACATACGCGGGGTTGATGCAGTTGCTGGTCACCCCGTGCGGCCCGCCCTCCAGCGCCGTCACCTTCGACAGCCCCTCCAGGGCGTGTTTGGCCGTCACGTAGGCCGACTTGTACGCGCTTGCGCGCAGGCCATGCGCACTGGAGATGTTGATGATGCGGCCCCAACCGCGCTCGTACATCCCGGGCAGCACGGCCCGGATGAGAAGGAAGGGCGATTCGACCATGAGCCGCTGCATGAAACGGAACCGCTCCGGCGAGAACTCCGTGATCGGCGCGACGGTCTGCACGCCCGCGTTGTTGACGAGGATGTCGGCATCCAGCGACAGGTCGTCCAGCGCCTCCGTCGCGGAGAGGTCTACGACCCACGCCTCACCGCCGAGGCGCTGCGCCACCTCGTGTGCGGCGTCGCCGTTGAAGTCGGCGATGACCAGGTGCGCGCCGCGCGCGGCGAACTCCTCGGCGCACGCGAGGCCGATGCCGCTCGCGCCACCGGTCACGACGGCGCGACGCCCGGCGAGATCCTGCTCAGTCATGGTCCTGTCCCCTCTCGCCGCGTGCCGCGAGCGCGTTGCGGATGAAGCGCATCATGCCGTCGATGACCGCGTCGGGGATCGCCGCCGGGGGCTGCCCCTCATCGTCGCGCTCCCACAGCAGGAAGCGCATGCCGATCAGCTCACCGGCGCCCATGAGGGCCCAGGCGGTCACCTCCGGGTCGAGACCGGCGTCGACGTCGCCGGATGCCTGGGCGGCGCGCAGACCGGCCTCGTAGCCTTCGACGATGCGGGTGTAGTGCAGCCGCAGCATCTCGGGCGAGACGAACTCCGCCTCACGCACCACGCGGTACAGGGCCGGGTGCGCGGCCGTGAAGCGGAAGAACCCCTCGAAGCCCGCGCGTTCGGCGTCGATGCGGTTGTCGGTACCCGCCATGGCCTCGGCCATCGCGTGTCGCACACGCCGGTTGAGATCGACGACGAGCTCCTCGAAGATCTGCTGCTTGCTGTCGAAGTAGAGGTAGAAGGTGCCGAGGCCGATGCCGGCGCTCTCGGTGATCTTGACGATCGAGGCCTCGTGGTAGCCAAGCCGCGCGAAGACGTCCTCAGCGGCTTCGAGGAGTTTGCGGCGGGTCGCCTCTCCGCGCTTGGTCAGTGGTTTGCCGGCCGCGGAGAAAGCCGCTTCGGGCTCGAACTGCTCAACTGTGCTCACGAGCACTTCCTCTCACCAGGTCGGCGGCCCGTGCGCGCAGTCGAGAACGGGCCAACTTCTCGATCGTGGACCGTGGAAGCTCGTCCACGAAGGCGACGCGCACGGGGACTTTGAAACCCGCGAGTTCCGCACGCGCGTGGGTCAGCACCTCGTCGGCGCCGAGAGCGGCCCCCTCCGCGCGCACGACGAACGCGACGCCGCGCTCGCCCCACACATCGTCCGGCACGCCGACGACCGCGGCATCCGCGATCGCGGGGTGCAGCAGAAGTGCGCGCTCGACCTCCGCGGGCGCGACGTTCTCACCGCCGGAGATGAAGATGTCCTTGCGCCGGTCGACGATGCGGAACACGCCGTCGCGGTCACGGTGCACGATGTCGCCGGTGCAAAGCCACGGCCCGGCCATCGCCCGCGCCGTCGCCTCCGCATCGTGGAGGTACCCGGCGAAGACGCTCGGACCGCGCACCCACAGCTCGCCGGTCGCCTCACCGCCGAGCTCCAAACCGGAGTCGGGATCGACCACCCGCACGTCCACGTGCGGGTAGGGCCGTCCCACGGCGCCGGGGTGCGCGCGGCTCTCGGATGCCGGCAGGCACAGCACGTTGGGAGCGGCCTCGGTCAGGCCGTAACCCTGGGTGAGCGGCACACCGGCATCGGCCCACCGCGCCGCGAGTGCCGGTGGGATCGTCGCCCCGCCGACGAGCGCCTGGCGCAGCCGTCCGCGCGCGAGCGCGGCGAAGCCGGGGTCGTCGATCAGCAGCCGGTACTGGGTGGGCACCCCCATCATCGCCGTCACAGCCCGCTCGGAGAGCAGCTGCAGCACCCGCCGAGGCTGGAAGGAGCGTTCGAGGACGACCGTCGCGCCGGCCCACCATGCCAGCAGCGGCTGACAGTTCCACGCGGCGACATGGAACTGCGGCAGCACCGCGAGCACGATGTCCTCGGCGGTCAGCTGGGCGACACCGGCCAGCGCGAGGTTGTTCCAGAAGCAGTTCGCGTGGGTGAGGACGACGCCCTTGGGCGCGGCCTCGCTGCCGGAGGTGTAGATGACGAGAAGCGGATCGTCGTCGCGGACGGCCCGGGCGGGCGCGGCATCCCTCCCGTCTCCGCGTCGCGGAACCGCGGCCTCGATACCGGTCGTTCCGAGCAGGGTCGTGGGCGGGGGTGCCTCCAGCCGCGCGAGCGCGTCGTCGGCCACCCCGAGGTACTCGTCCTCGATCGCCACGAGCGCGGGGGCCGCGTGCACGAGCGCCTCGCTCAGTTCGCGTGACGACAGCCGCCACGACAGCGGCACCATCGCGATGCCGGCCTTCGCACACGCGAAGAACACCACGACGTGGTCGATCGAGTTGCCGGTGATCGTCGCGAGCCGGTCGCCCGGGCCGTAGCCCGCGCGCCGGAGGGATGCCGCGAGCTCGCGGGCCCGGGCTTCGAGGTCGCCGTAGCCGATGCGCACACCGCGGTCGTCGATGGCGGTGCGGTCGGGTGTGCCGCCGGCGCGATCGGTGAGCCAGCGTCCGATCGTGTGCGCGCCGTCGAGGTCGCCGTTCACGATCTCCACCTCGTTCGGACGCTCATGCGCGCACCCCCGCGGGCTCCGCGACGGTCTCGTCCGCGTCGTCGATCTGGCGCAGCTGCGAGCGTGTGCGCTCACCTCGACGACGACGCACCGCCGCATCGATCGTGCCGGCGATGCCGCCAGGCAGGAACATCACCACGAGGATGAACAGTACGCCCAGCAGGAACAGCGGCTCCGACAACGGGATGCGCAGCACGTCGGGAAGGTCGCGGATCCACTCCGCGCGCGCCAGCACCGTGAGCCGCTGGTCGAGGATCGTGTACAGCACACCGCCCACGATGGCACCCCACCGGAACCCGACGCCGCCGAGAACCACCATCACGAGCACGGTGATCGTGAGATCGGCGCCGACGGTGCTGGGCTGCGTTCCCGACTGCAGCAGCATGTACGCGATGCCGGCGAGCGAGGCGCAGAGGGCGGCGAGGATGAAGACGAGCAGCTTCGCGGTGTAGGGGCGCAGTCCGAGCACCTGCACGCGCAGCTCGTTCTCACGCACCGCCTGTGCGAGATGTCCGAGCCGCGAGCGGTCCACCCAGAGCACGACGAGGTAGACGACCACCAGCACGCAGAGCGTCACCCAATACAGGTTGCGGGTGTTCGACACGCCCACGAGCCAGGAGGGCACCTGGTCGACGGGCAGCCGCAGTCCCTCCTCACCACCGGTGATGTCCTGATTGCGACGCACCAGCACCGACCCGGCCTGCGCGAATGCCAGTGTCACCATCGCGAAGGGGATGCCGGAAACGCGCATCGAAATGGCGCCCGTGAATGCGGCGATGACGAGCCCACCGACGAGAGCGATGAGAGCACCGGGCCACAGCGGCACCCCGAAGAACTTCAGCGCGAGCCCGAGTCCGTACGCGCCGACACCGAAGTACAAGGCGTGGCCGAAGGACAGCATCCCGGAGGTGCCCAGCAGCAGGTTGTACGAGAGGGCGAGCGCGGCGAAGACCATGCAGAGCGAAAGCAGAGCGAGCGAGCCCGGTGTGTACGTCGCTCCCGGCAGGATGCCGGGGATCGAGATGTTCAGCAGTGGCAACACGGCCATGACGACGACGAGGACGGCACCGACGACGAAGGGAATGAAGGCCCCGGTGCGGCCCGGCACGAGGGTGGGAACCCCGGTGGTGACGGTCATGCTTTCCTCCCCATGAGTCCGGTGGGTCGCACGAGGAGCACGACGGCCAGCAGCACCACCACGATGAAGTCGCCCGTGCCGCTCAGGTAGACGTTCGCGAACTGTTGCAGCACCGCGACGAGCACCGACGCGATCGCGGCGCCCGTGAGCGAGCCGAGGCCGCCGATGACGGTCACGATGAACGCGAAGATGAGCAGCGTCGCGCCCAGATGTGCCGACACGAACGTCGTGTAGTGCATGGCGAGGACTCCGCCGATGCCGGCGGCCGCGCCCCCGATCGCGAACACGAGGGTGAAGCTGCGGCGCACGTCGATGCCGAGGGCGGTCACCATCGCGCGGTTCTCGACGCCGGCCCGGATGATCATCCCGTATCGCGTCTTCTTCAGGAACAGCACGAGGGCGACGAGCACGAGGGCTGCGGCCAGCATCAGAACCCAGTACGTGTTCGGGATGCGCGCCCCGAGGATCTCGGTGGTCTCCTTCAACCACGCAGGACCGGCGATGTTCACGGCATCCGTCCCCCAGATGCCCTCGAACAGCGCGACCGCGGCGAAGGAGAGTCCGACCGTCACGAGAACTTGCTCGATATGACGCTCGTAGAGCGGGCGGATGAGCACCAGTTCGGTGAGCGTCGCGAACACCGCGCCGACGGCGGCACCGACGAGGATCGAGACGACGAACGAGCCCCACGAGGCCGTGCCCAGAGCCTGCGCCACCTGCCATCCGATGAAGGCGCTGAGGGTGAGGAAGGCGCCGTGCGCGAAGTTGAGCACGTGCATCAGGCCGTAGATGAGGCTCAGCCCCGACGCGACGAGGAAGTACAGCGCGCCGAGCCCGACACCGGTGAGGAGGATGAGGACGATGCTGCTCAAGAGTGCACCTCCGCGCTGACGCCGAGCAGGCGCGTGGTCAGGGCGTCGTCGTCGAGGATGTCGCGCGCCTTCCCCGTGTGGACGACGCGCCCACCGGCGATGACGATGGCGTCGTCGGCGAGAGCGCGCACGACGTCGAGATTCTGTTCTACGAGCAGGATGGGCACGATCTTGGCAGCCTCCTGCAGGGCTCGCGCGACGTCGTCGACGATCTTCGGGGCGAGTCCCTTCGTGGGCTCGTCGACCAACAGGATGCGGTTGTCGTTGAGCAGCGCTCGCGCGACCGACACCATCTGCTGCTGTCCACCGGAGAGCGTTCCGGCGAGCTGCGACCGCCGCGCCATCAGGTCGGGGAAGAGCTCGGCGACGAACTCCCGGCGCGGCTTGCTGTCACGCTCGGCGAGGGCGAGGTTCTCGGCGACGGTCAGGCCGGCGAACACCTCGCGGTCCTCCGGGACGTAGCCCACGCCGCGCTGGACGATGCGGTGGGTGGGCAACCCGTCGATGCGCTCGCCCGCGAGCAGGACCTTCCCCTTGCGCGAGATGAGCCCCAGGACGGCGCGCATGGTCGACGTCTTGCCGACCCCGTTGCGGCCGAGCATGGCGGTGATCCCCGTCGCCGGGACCTCGAAGGAGACGTCCTCGACGACCTGCTGACCCGCGATGGATGCCGACAGGTGCGTGACCGTGAGGATCGGTGCGCTCATGCGGCCGACTCCCCCGCCGGCTCCAGGCCGCGGCCGAGGTAGGCGCTCTGCACCACGGGGTTCTCCATGATCCGTGCGGGTGAGTCGAACGCGATGATCGACCCGGAGTACATGACGGCGACCTTCTGGACGAAGCCCATGAGCACGTCGATGTGGTGCTCGACCATCAACACCGTGCACCCGGTCGCGTTTTGCATCTCGCGGATCGTGTCCGCGAGTCCCGCGACGTCGCCGGAGGCGACCCCCGCCATCGGCTCGTCGAGCAGCACGATCTTGGCCTCGGTCGCCAACAGGACGGCGATCTCGAGCTTGCGCTTGTCACCGTGGGAGATGTCACCGGCCGCCGTGTCGAGCTTGTGGGTGAGCCCGACCTTCACGAGCTGATCGAAAGCGAGCTCCGTCGCGGCATCCGTTCTGCGAGGAAAGCGCAGCAGCGAGAAGTTTCCGCCGCGGCCGACCTGGGCCGCCAGGCGCACGTTCTCCAGCACGCTGAGGCGCGGGAACAGGCTGGAGGTCTGAAACGTGCGCCCCAGTCCCGCCCGCGCACGCTGTGCGATGGACGCGCGAGTGATGTCGACACCGTCCATCACGATGCGACCTGCGGTCGGCCGCGCGACGCCCGAGATCACATTGAACAGCGTGGTCTTTCCTGCGCCGTTCGGCCCGATCACGCCGACGATGCTGCCGGGCGCGACGTCGAGGTCGACGTCTTTCAGGATGGTCGCTCCGCCGATCTGCAGGCCGAGGCCTTCGATCAGCAGCGCGGACGGGACGGGGGTGCTCATGCGGATGCGCCTCGTTTCGGGATGCCGTGTCGCGATCTACTTCTTCGCCGGGGCGACCTGCTCGGCGGGAACGGTGTCGACGAGCGCGGGTGTGAAGCTGCCGCCGTTGGCGACGAGCTTGACCTGGTACATGTCCTGGATGAGCGCGTGGTCGCCGGCGCGCACGGTGAGCGCACCCTTCGGGCCCTGGAACGTGTAGTCCTCAAGGCTCTTGACCATCGCCTCGACGTCGCCCTTCCCTTCCTTGACGGCGTGGACGATCATGAGTGCCGCGTTGAAGCCGTCGGGGGTGAACAGGTCGGGCGTTCCGCCGGCCTTGGTGACGGCCTCGACCATCTTGGTGTTCACGTCGTTGTCCGGGGCCCCCGGGAAGTAGTAGTTCAGGAACTTGATCTTCTCGGATGCCGCGCCATAGGCACCGAACGTCGCCGAGTCGCCGAGACCGGTGACGACGGGGACGGCGTCCAGCACGCCCTGCTGGCTCATCGACTGCCACATCGCGCCGGACGTGGCACCGGCCCAGGCGACGAAGACGAGGTCGGGCTTGGCGGCGAGCACCTGCTGGGCGAACGGCGTGAACTCGGTGACGTCTTCGGCGACGAGCACACTGTTCACCGTCGCGCCCTTCCCACCGAGGATGGCGGTGACGGCGGCCTCGTTGCCCTTGCCGAAGGCGTTGTTCTGGGCGAAGACCGTCACGGTCTTGCCCGTGAGGTCGCCGAGGAAAGTGCCCGCGGTCGCGACATCCTGCGCGGACTGACGACCGCTGCGGAACGTGTACGCATTCACACCCGTCAGAGCGTCGGCGGCGGCGGGGCCCGAGATGAAGAGGACCTTGTTCTGCCCCGCCTGCTCGGCGACGGCAGCGGCGACACCCGAGGAGGCGCTGCCCGCCAGGATGTTCACCCCCTGACCGATGAGCTCCTTTGCGACGCCGACGGCCGTGTCGGGGTCGCCCGCATCGTCGCGGTAGTCGACGGTGATCTTGGTGCCGTCCACCTCGTTGGAACCGTCCGTGGCGTAGTCGAGACCGGCTTTGAAGCCGTCGAGATACTGCTTGCCGTAGCCGGCGAGCGGACCTGTCTCGCTCGTGACGACACCGACCGTGACCCCCGCGGGTCCGCCGCCGGCGGTCGCCGCTCCACCCGTCGTCGCGTCCTGCGGCGCGCAGGCCGACAGGGCGAGAGCCGTCGTCGCGACGACGGCCACAAAACTCACGTGGAGCAACTTCTTCGTAACCCGCATGTGCGTGCCTTTCACCGTTGGAAGGAAGACCTGAGAACCGATTCAGGTACTGCAATCATGTCCAGGCGGACGCCCCGTGTCAAACAGCGCGCACCGACGCGCGGTCACGATCCGATAACCTCTTTGCATACCTCGGGTATATGCTTGCGGTATGCAACACTCGGACGACATCCTGCGACTGCTCATCGGCGCGCATGCCCTCACACGGGTGGCGGCCCTGGACACCCGCACCGACGCCCCCTCCGCCCAGTGGCGCACGCTCGTGCTCCTCCGCGACAACGGACCGCTGCGCATCGGCGACCTGGCGACGCTCTCGCGGGTCACTCAACCCGGGATGACGCGGCTGGTCGCACAGATGGCGGATGCCGGGCTCTTGGAGCGAACGAGCGACCCCGACGACTCCCGCGCAACGCTCGTCTCGGCCACAGAGTCCGGCATGACCGCCCTCGACGAGTGGCTGGAAGTGCTGAGCTCAGCCCTCGCACCGCGCTTCGCCGACCTGGACGAGGACGAATGGCACACCATCCGCCGCGCCGCGGACATCGTCAACGCGCGTACACGCGTGGCGGAGGTGGCTCGATGAACAGCGCCCACACGTCCCAGAAGGTCACCATCTGGCGCCAGCCCGCTCAGGTCTGGGCCGTCGCCTTCGCGTGCGTCATCGCCTTCATGGGCATCGGTCTGGTCGACCCGATCCTTCCCGCCATCGCCGAGTCGCTGCGCGCCACTCCCGTGGAGACCGAGCTGCTCTTCACGAGCTACCTCGTCGTCACGGGTCTTGCGATGCTCGTGACGAGCTGGATCTCTTCCCGCATCGGCACGAAGGCGACGCTGCTGATCGGCCTCGGCCTCATCGTCGTGTTCGCCCTGCTGTGCGCCGTGTCGGGAAGCGTCGATGCCGTGATCGGCTTCCGCGCCGGGTGGGGCCTGGGCAACGCCCTGTTCATCTCGACCGCGCTCGCGACGATCGTCGGGGCGGCCTCGGGTGGCAGCGCCGCGGCGATCATCCTGTACGAGGCGGCGCTCGGTCTGGGCATCGCGATCGGTCCGCTCCTCGGCGGCATCCTGGGTGAGATCAGCTGGCGCGGCCCGTTCTTCGGCGTCGTGGCGCTGATGGCGATCGCCTTCGTCGCGGTGCTCGTGCTGCTGCGCGGCGGTGAGGAGAAGCGGACGCCCGTGAGGCTGTCGGCGCCCTTCCAGGCGCTACGCCAGCCGGCCTTGGCGGTGCTCGCGATCGCGGCCCTCTTCTACAACATCGGCTTCTTCGTCCTGCTGGCCTTCTCCCCCTTCCCGCTCGGGTTCGGTGCGATGGGGATCGGTCTGACCTTCTTCGGCTGGGGCGTGGCGCTGGCGATCACGAGCGTGTGGATCGCACCGATCCTGCTGCGTCGACTGTCGCGGAGCGCGGCGATGCTCATCGTGCTGCCGTTGCTGGCGATCGACCTGTTCGTAGCCGCGGTCGTCGTGGCCTCGGCTGCGGGGCTGGTCGTCTGCATCATCGTCGGCGGACTGCTCCTGGGTCTCATGAACACGATCCTCACCGAGTCGGCGATGGAGGCGACCGACCTGCCACGATCGGTGGCCTCGTCGGCGTACTCCGCTGTCCGCTTCCTCGGCGGGGCTGCCGCTCCCCCGATCGCCGCTGCGCTGTGGCACGCGTTCAACGCTTCGGTGCCGTTCGTGTTCGCCGGCATCTCGGTGCTGATCTCGGCGGCGACGATCCTGATCGGCCGTCGGGCGCTCGCGCGCATCGACGCGCACGATGCGGATGCCGCGGAAGAGGCAGCCGCGGTGCTCGTGGGCGACGCGGCATAGGCCGTCCTCGCCGGAGCTTGAGGGCAGTTCGGGAGGAGATTTCACCCCGGGAGGAGCGCAACGGCGCGTTCATCCTCCGGAGGTGATTTCTCCTCCCGTTCTGCGCGCGGGCAGGGGCGTCAGCGACGACGAAGGCCCGGTCCGCGATCACTCGCGGGCCGGGCCTTGCTGTGGTGCACCCCCTGGGACTCGAACCCAGAACCCACTGATTAAGAGTCAGTTGCTCTGCCGATTGAGCTAGAGGTGCGTTCCGTCGGCCGCTGAATCTCTCGAGAAGATCACTGGCGAACCGAGGGACAACGTTACCATCCCGAACGTCACACCGCGAATCGAGACGACGCGCGCCCCTTATCCTTGAGGGTGTGACCTCCCCCGCCACCGCGTCCGCCTGGAGCACGCCCTTCGACGGCGACCTGACCGAGGATCTCCGGCTCGCGTTGCGTCTTGCCGATGCGGCGGATGCCGTGACGATGGCGCGCTTCGATGCCGCCGATCTCGACGTCCAGGTGAAGGCCGACGCCTCCCACGTCACGGAAGCCGATCTCGCCACCGAGCGTGTGCTCCGCGAGCTGCTGTCGACCGAGCGGGCCGGCGACGGCATCCTGGGTGAGGAGTACGGTACCTCGGGCGACGCGGCCCGGCAGTGGATCATCGACCCGATCGACGGCACGGCCAACTACCTCAAGGGCATTCCGATGTGGACGACCCTCATCGCCCTCGCCATCGACGGCGTGCCCCGCGTCGGGGTGGCCAGCCAGCCGGCCCTCGGGCGACGCTGGTGGGCGGCATCCGGCCAGGGCGCCTGGACCAACACTGCCAACGGCGGCACGCGCCGCCTGGGCGTCTCGGGTGTCGACGCCGTCGCCGAAGCGAGCGTGAGCTTCCAGTCCATCGCGCAGTGGGACGAGGTCGGCCGCGCCGACGATCTGCTGCGCCTCAGCCGCGCAGTCTGGCGCGACCGCGGCTATGGCGACACCTGGCCGTACATGCTCCTCGCTGAGGGGCGACTCGAGTTCGTGGCGGAGTTCGGCGTCAAGGAGTACGACATCGCCGCCCTCGTGCCGATCGTCCACGAAGCCGGTGGAAGGTTCACCGACATCGACGGAGCCGACTCGCTGTCGTCGCGCTCGTCGCTCGCGACCAACGGACGTCTTCATCACGACTTCCTCTCCCTCCTCCGCGCTTCGCCCGCCATCTCCTGATCGGACCCCCGCCGATGACACGTGCACGCTTCGCACCCCTCGCGCTGTCCACCGTCGCCCTCGCAACGGCTCTTCTGCTGAGCGGTTGCACGTCAGCCGCGCCCTCGGCCGGCCCGGCCCCCACCGGCAACGCCGTATCACCCACGCCGACCGAGGCGCTGCCCGGACCGACGCCGGACACCTCGCCGACGACGGGCGGCGCCGTGACCTGCGACAGCATGATCGTCTCCGACACCCTCGCCGAGTTCAAGAGCAAGGGATGGACAGCCAAGCAGACGCCCTTCACGTTCGAAACCCAGCCGCCGAGCGCACCGATCGACGGCGGACTGATCTGCACCTGGGCGAATTACTCGGTCGCATCGGGCAACCTCATCGAGTTCGGCTGGGCACCCGTCAGCACCGCCGACGCCGAGACGGTGGCCGCACAGCTCGAGAAGGAGGGCTGGCGCCGTGAGCCGGCCGATTCGGGCTTCTACATCACGCAGGACCCGTCGCGCGTGATCACCGTGGATGACAAGGGATACGGCATGACGTACCAGTTCGGCGACGGCTGGGTCGCTGTATCGGACACGAAGCAGAACTTGCTGCTCATGCCGGTCACCGCCGGCTGACGCGCCGACCGCTCCTCGGGACCACCCTTCTCAGCGCGTCCACAACCGACGCTCACGAGACCCATCAGCCGACGTCAGTCGCGATTCACGCCCCATTTGCCGCGCGCCCCGCGCACGGCCCGCAGTCTGGGTGATCGCCGCCCCTTCCCCCTCCTACCTGATCGGTGCGGGCGAAGGCGGGCGACATCTCCCTCTCGACTGTAAGGAAAATCGTGATCTCGCACCGCACCCGACGCGGATTCATCGACCGACTCGGCGCGACCACCCTCGTCGCCGCCGCCGTCGTCTGCTCCATCGGCTTCGGCGCCACCTGCGCCAGCGCCGCCGACGCCGCCAGTCAGCCCCGCTGACGGCGAAGGACCACGCCATCACCGACGTCCCCGGCCTCGTCAACGGCCGCGAACTCGGATCGTTCACCGGGCTGGGCAGCCAGGTGGTCAACGCGCCGCGCTTACTGCGCTGCTCGTCGGCAGCATCGGCGCGGCACTGGTGCTGGCCGGAGGCATCCTGCTCGCGCGCCGTCGCACGAAGCGCACGGCGGGCTGACACCCGCAGACGACGAAGGCCCCGGCATCCATCGATCGGATGCCGGGGCCTTCGCCGGTGACAGTGGCGTCGTGGAGCTGGGGGGAATCGAACCCCCGTCCAACGCTGGGATACTGCGTCTTCTCCGGGCGCAGTCTGTGAAGACGTTCTGCTCGGCTCCGACCTTTGTCACAGACACCTAAGTCGACGAGCCCAGCCTGGGAAGAGTCCCGCGTGACGTCCAGGCGCCGTCACGCGGCAAGACCCCTAGATGACGCCAGGGTCCGTGGCGGGGTCACACACGGTCTGACGGACTATCGGGCTCGCTTAGGCAGCGAGGGCGAAGTCAGTGCGCTTGGATTCGGCACTTATAGGTTCGCAGAGATCGTTAACGAGATAACCCTGCATCCTCGGCCCGCTTCTCGCAGATTCACAGACGCTGTCGAAACCGATCAGCCCCGTGTGCGTCACGGCGACGTGCCGTGCGGCGAATGAGCCACTGTCACGCTGTGGAGTTGTCTCTCGGTTGCCGTCGGCACCCGAGCGTTACAGTTTACCCCATGAGCGAGGTCACGATCACCGTCCGCGGCGAGAGCCACGCCCGAGTGCTGCCCGAGCGCGCCGTCGCGCACGTGACGGCATCCGCCGACGGACCCGAGCGCGCCGCCGTCGTCTCGCGGGTCGCCGGCCTCTCGGAGCCGGTCCGCACCCACCTCGCCACGCTCGCAACGGCGGGCACGATCGCGGACTGGGCGAGTCAGCGCATGTCGGTCTGGGCCGACCGGCCGTGGAACACCGAGGGCCGCCAGCTCGACCTCGTCCACCACGCGTCGGTGGAGCTGACCGCGACCTTCACCGACACGGTCGCCCTGTCGGACTGGCTCAATGCGATCGCCGGAACCGACGGGCTGCAGGTGGGAGCGGTCGAGTGGCAGCTCACGCCCGAGACGCGCGCGGGTGTCGCGCGCGACGTCGCCACGGACGCCGTCGCCGTCGCGGTCGAGCGGGCCTCCGCCTATGCCGCGGCGATCGGACGGCGAGAGGTCGTCCCGGTCGAGATCGCCGACCTGGGGCTGCTGAGCGCGGCATCCTCCCCCGGTCCCGCGCCGCGGGTGATGGCGAAGGTCGCCGGCATGGCCGAGTTCGATCGGACCGCCGCCGTCGAGTTCCGGCCCGACGAGATCGTCGTGTCGGCGGGAGTCGAGGCCCGCTTCATCGCACGCTAGGTCTCGTCAGTTCGCGCCGCCTGCGGCGCACGGCATCCCTTCGACTCCACAGAACGACACCTCCTCCGCGTCCGGTCACGCTGTCGGCTGCGGGGATCGTGGGCTCTACTCGCCGCGGAGGTTGCGGCTGCGCATCGCCCGCTCGGCCTCGCGCTTGTCTTCGCGCTCGCGGATCGTCTGCCGCTTCTCGTACTCGCGCTTGCCCTTGGCGATCGCGATCTCGACCTTCGCACGCCCGTCGGAGAAGTAGAGCTTCAACGGAACCAACGTGTACCCGCCGGCGCTGACGGCGTGCGACAGCTTGACGATCTCCTCCTTGTGCAGCAGCAGTTTGCGGGTGCGCTTGGAGGCGTGATTGGTCCAGTGCCCCTGCGAGTACTCCGGGATGTGCACGGCATCGAGGTAGGCCTGGCCCCCGTCGATGTAGGCGTATCCGTCCGACAGGTTGGCCCGGCCCTGACGCAGCGACTTCACCTCGGTACCCGTGAGCACGAGGCCCGCTTCGTACGTCTTCTCGATGGTGTAGTCGTGGTGCGCGCGACGGTTGGTCGCGACGACCTTCTCCCCGCGTTCCCTGGGCATGGTTGATCCTCTGTGGTGGATGGCGTTGTTCCGCCGATGGACGACGGGATGCCGCGGACACGGCAGCCCGTCAGTCTATCTCACGCCCGCAGCCACCGGCGGATCGCGAAGCTCGCCGACAGCGCGGCGAGCACCAGGCCGATGACCACGATGACGGGGATGACGATCGCGGCATCCCCCATGTCGATCCAGTCGGTGATGAAGCTCACGCGACCCTTGAGGTACTGGCCGACACCGAAGTGCACGCCCACGACGATCGCGGCGCCCGCCATGAGCGAGCCGATGAACGCGGCGAAAACGCCCTCCAGGATGAACGGCGTCTGGATGAACCGGTTGGAGGCACCGACAAGTCGCATGATGCCGACCTCCCGTCTTCGCGCGTAGGCCGACAGCCGGATGGTGGTCGCGATGAGCAGGACAGCCGCGATGAGCATGAGCACGGCGATGCCCACGGCGATGTACGTCGCTATCGTCAGGGCGGAGAACAGAGGCTCGAGATACTGCAGCTGGTTCTTCACCTCTTCCACCCCGGCCATCCCGTTGAACGCCTCGGTGATGACGTCCGCCTTCTCGGGGTCGATCAGGCCGACGAAGTAGGTGTTGCCCAGCTGCGCAGGGGTCACATAGTCCTTGTACTCGTCGCCGTAGAGCTTCAGCAGGTTCTGGTAGGCCTCGTCGGAGGACTCGAACCGCACGTCGCGCACAACCCCGCTCAGCGCGGAGCTCGACAGTCGTTGCGAGACCTGATCGATCTGCTCCTGCGTCGCGGCGCCGTCGGCACACGTCGTGGCCGTGGAATCCTCGCGGCACATGATCACCGAGACCTGCGCACGCTCGGACCAGTAGTCGCGCATCTTGCCGATCTGCATCTGCATCAGCATCGCGGCACCGACGAACGTCAGCGACACGAACGTCACGAGCACGACGGAGATCACCATCGACGCGTTGCGGCGCAGTCCCGTGAGCGCCTCGCCGAGAATCAGCTGCATCCTCATGAGGTCGGTCCCACTTCGTCGTTCTCGTCGGCTTCGCGGCCGCGGCGGTCGGCGACCCCGAGTTTGCCGAGGTCGATGTCACCCACGCCCAGCTCGCCGAGGTCGACCTCGGGGGCGGCGATGGTGATCGGACGCGTGAGCGGCACCGGCTCCCCGCTCGCCGGAAGAGGCGCGGGACGCTGCATGGCCGGTCGCGGCGACGCGTCCGCCGCCCGGTCGGCAGGCGTCGTGGCTGCAGGCGCGGGAGCGGCCGGGCGTGTGAGGGGCGGGGTCGCCGCGGCATCCGGCGCCGTCGGAGGCGCGGGGACGGGCTCGACGGGAGCTTCCGCGATCTCGCGCTGCAGTTCGAGCACCGCGGTCAGGGCGGCCGTTGCTGCCGCGCCGCGTTCCGTCTGCGGTTGCAGCGAGGGCAGCGATGACGTGTCGCCGTAGCCGCCGTGGCGGTCGTCGCGCACCATCACACCGCCGCGCAGCTCGATGACGCGGCGCTTCATCTGATCGACGAAGCCGGCCTCGTGGGTGGCCATGACCACCGTCGTGCCACCGGCGTTGATGCGGGCGAGCAGCTGCATGATGTCGATGGAGGTCGCCGGGTCGAGGTTTCCGGTGGGCTCGTCGGCGAGCAGGATCTGCGGCCGGTTGACGATCGCCCGCGCGATCGCGACGCGCTGCTGCTCGCCACCCGACAGCTCGTGCGGCAGGCGCTTCTGCTTTCCGTCCAAGCCGACGAGAGCGAGCGCTTCGGGCACGGCCTGCTGGATGAACGCGCGGGATGCGCCGATGACCTGCAGCGTGAAGGCGACGTTCTGGAACACCGTCTTGTTGGGCAGCAGACGGAAGTCCTGGAAGACCGACCCGATGTGCCGACGGAAGTACGGAACCTTGCGTGTCGAGAGGCTCTTGAGGTCGCGACCGAGCACGACGACGCGGCCCTCGCTCGGGCCGTCCTCCCGCAGGATCAGGCGCAGACAGGAGGACTTTCCCGAGCCGGACGCGCCCACGAGGAAGACGAACTCCCCGCGCTGCACCTCGAAGTCGACGTCGCTCAGCGCCGGCTTGCTGGTCCCTCGGTATTTCTTGGTGACGTGCTCGAACCGGATCATGACTCGATGAGCCTACGTCGCCCCCCTGCGGATGCCGGGTGCGACACTCGCCGCGTGTCGACTGCACTCCCGACAGCGTGGCCGGGTGCGCATGCTCGATCGTCGGCATCGGCGAGAGCGCGCACGTCATCGTGCTGCACCCACGCGGCACGAGCCGAACCGGCGGCCTGTCACGCGGATGGTGGACGGATGCCGACGACGTCGTCGCTCCGCTCGACGCGCTTCACGTTCCCTCGGTCTCCGTGCTCGCTCATTCGGCCGGCACGCGGCTCGCGCTGGCGACCGCGACGCGCCACCCGGGCCGCGTCGCGTCCCTGGCGCTGATCACACCGCCGGCGACCTGGCTGTGCGGATCGCCATCCGACGCCGCGGCCATCGGCGCCGCCCGCACCGAGCCCGAGGTGGTTTCCGCGCTCGTCGCGCTGGGCGAGGACACCGCGACCACCGACGCCGACGTCGACGAGCAGTTCCAGCGACAGGCGCCGGCCAACTACGCGAAATGGACGGAGCGTGAGCGCGACCATGCCCGTGTCGGGCGGGTGTCTCTCGCGGCGGCATCCGCGTGGTTCCACGACATTCCGGCCGATGCGGCCGAGCGCATCCGCTCGGCGTCTCTTCCACCCACGACGATCATCGCCGGCGACGCCGACCTGCTCACCGGCGTTCGACCGGTTGCCGACTACGCCGCAGCACTCGGAGCCGACCTCGTCTGGCTCGCCGCCTGCGGGCACTACCCCTGGGTCGAACAGCCCACCGCGTTCCGCGACGCCATCACGACATGGCTGGGCCGCGACTGATCAGTCGTCGTCGTCCTTGCGCTTGCGCCAGCGGATGCCGGCGGCGATGAGGCCGTCGAGGTCGCCATCGAAGACGACGGCGGGGTTGCCGACCTCGTAACCGGTGCGGAGATCCTTGACGAGCTGCTGGCCGTAGAGGAAGTAGGAACGCATCTGGTCGCCCCAGCTGGCCGTGATGGTACCGGCGAGCTCCTTCTTCTTCGCGGCCTCCTCTTCGCGCTTGAGCAGCAGCAGACGCGTCTGGAGCACGCGCATGGCCGCAGCGCGGTTCTGGATCTGGCTCTTCTCGTTCTGCATCGAGACGACGAGGCCTGTCGGCAGGTGGGTGATGCGCACCGCGGAGTCGGTCGTGTTCACCGACTGACCGCCCGGGCCCGACGAGCGGAACACGTCGACGCGGATGTCACTTTCGGGAACCTCGACCTCGACGGCCTCTTCGAGCGCGGGGATGACCTCGACCGCGGCGAACGACGTCTGGCGCTTGTCCGCGCCGCCGAACGGGCTGATGCGCGCCAGTCGGTGCGTGCCGGCCTCGACCGACAGGGTGCCGTACGCGTAGGGGGCGTCGACCTCGAACGTGGCGGACTTGATGCCCGCGCCCTCCGCGTAGGAGGTGTCCATGACCTTCACGGAGTACTTGTGCCGTTCCGCCCAACGCAGGTACATGCGCAGGAGCATCTCGGCGAAGTCGGTGGCGTCGTCGCCGCCCGCGCCGGAACGGATCGTGACGACCGCGGGGCGGTCGTCGTACTCGCCGTCCAGCAGCGTCTGCACCTCGAGCTGGCCGATGACGTCCTGCAGCGCGGCGATCTCGCGGCGCGCCTCGGCCGCGGTGTCTTCGTCGTCCATCTCGTGCGCCAGCTCGACGAGCACATCGAGGTCGTCGAGGCGCTGCTCGACGTCGGTGACGCGCTTGAGGTCGGCCTGACGATGGCTGAGTGCGCTCGTGACCTTCTGCGCCTTCTCGACGTCGTCCCAGAGGTCGGGGGCACCGGCTTCGTCGGACAGGCGCGCGATCTCCGCACGCAGTCCCTCGACGTCGACCACCGCCTGGATGTCGGAGAAGGTGGAACGCAGGGCCTGGATGTCGGCGGAAGGATCGAAATCAAGCATGACACTCCAGACTAACGTGGATCGGGTGAGCTCCCGCATGCCAGATCCCGCGTCCGCGCCCGGCATGGGACCGATGCTCTGGCGTCTTGCGCCCATGATCTATGGTCCGACCGTGCTCTTCGCCCTCGGCGAGGGCGCGGTGGTTCCGCTCCTCCCGGTGATCGCGGCGCAGTTGGGTGCCGACGTTCCGACCGCAGCACTCGTGGCCTCGGCACTCGTCGTCGGACAGCTCTGCGGCAACATCCCGGCGGGCTGGGCCGTGAGCCGCATCGGCGAGCGGATGACGATGATCGTCGGCGGGGTCCTCGCACTCGGCGGCGTCGCCGGGATGCTGTTCGCACCGAGCCTGCCGGTGCTGGCGGCCGCGGTGTTCCTCATCGGATTCTGCGCGGCCGCGTTCGGTCTGGCACGGCACTCGTTCATGACGACGCGGGTGCCGATCGCTTACCGGGCGCGGGCGCTGTCGCTGCTGGGCGGCACGTTCCGCCTCGGCATGTTCGTCGGGCCCTTCCTCGCCGCCGCCCTCATCGCGATCTTCGGCGATGAGAACTCGACGGTCTGGTTCTTCGGCGCGTGCCTGCTCGCCACGATCGCACTGCTCGTGTTCGGCCCCGACCCGGAGGATGCCGTGCCGGTCCCCCGCGTCAGGCGTTCGTCCGGCGACTCGAGGCTCGCCGAAGACACCGGTGAGCCTGTCACCGGGTCGATCCCCGTGCCCGAACGCGTGGGCGTCTTCCGCACGATGTGGCGCTTCCGCGGCGTGCTGTCGCGGTTGGGGCTCGCGGCGGCATCCCTCTCGGCGGTGCGGTCGGCGCGTCAGGTGGTGCTGCCGCTGTGGGGCGTGTCGATCGGGCTCGACGCGCAGACGATCGCGCTCGTCGTCGGCATCTCCGGCGCGATCGACTTCGCCCACTTCTACGCGAGCGGCCAGGTGATGGACCGTTTCGGCCGCCTCTGGGCTGCGCTTCCCGCGATGGTGCTGATGGGGTCGGGTTTCCTCGCGCTCGCGTTCACGCACGACCTGTCGCAGGCGGCGATGTGGTTCGCGCTGTTCGCGGCGGTTCTGGGCGTGGGCAATGGTCTTTCCAGCGGCATCCTGCTCACGCTCGGCGCCGACGTCGCGCCGCAGGACGACCCGGCGGCCTTCCTCGGGTCGTGGCGGACGCTGACGGATGCCGGGGGTGCGATCGCTCCCCTGCTCGTCTCTGCCGTCGCCGCGGTGGTCTCCCTCTCGGTCGCCACCGGCGTCATCGGCGTGATCGGCCTCGCGGGGGCGGCCGGGTTCATCCGCTGGGTGCCGAGGTTCGTGCCGCGCACGCGGTGAGTGCGCGGCGATCACGCCTGCGGCAGGATGACGGGATGAGCCGGTACACCCGCCCGTCGATCGCACCGCAGGTGTTCGTCGACGCCGACGGGCAGGTCATCGATTACGGAAGGTACCACGGGCCGTCAGGGTGCGTCCGCGCGAGCCGGACTGCGCTGGGCTGACGTTCGCGTTCACGGCTTTCCCGGGTCTGCTCCTGCACGCGGGCTTGCGGCATGACTTCCCCTTCCCGCTGTGCGGGTGCGACGCCTGCGACACCTCATGGCAGCCCGAGGCCGACGAGCTCGAGGAGCATGTCTTCGCCGTCGTCAGCGGCACGTACAGCGAGAGCGTCGAGCGGCGCGACGCAGAAGCGGCGGCGTGGTACCAGGTGCGATACCCGACCGGCTCGTCGGGAGGCTTCTCGAACGCGATCCCCGTGCCTGCGGAACGCCGTGCGGCGGCGGAGCCCATTTCGCGGCGGCTGCCGTCCGGGTAGCGGGCATGGCCACGGCGTGCAGGGGCAGAGTAGCTCTCATCGCAACGCGGTACGGCTGGTCGCGGTGGACTCCAGCGGCCAGCCGTCCGGGACGAACAGCGTCAGCACGGGCGGACGCCAGGTCGTCGCGACCGTGACGCGTGCCGAGACGCCATCAGGGGTGGATGCCGCGACGAGCTCGGCCGTCTGAGTGGCCGCGAGCAGTTCCTCGGCCTGATCGTAGACGCCGGCATCCGTCAGCCGTGCAGCCGGACCGGAGGCGTCGACGGTGAGGGTGAAGCCGTCCGCTCCGGCGAGGGCAGCCGCGTCGGCGGCGGCATCCAGGCGCTTCTGCGTGAGGTAGAGACTCGTCGCGTCGACGCACACGAGCACCAGCACGACCGCGATGACGAAGTAACCGAGCGCCAGGATCAGCACGCTGCCGTCTTCATCGTCTCGAAGGCGCGACGCGAGGGCCCTCACGGCTCGACCCAATAGCGGGAGACCTTCTGCACCCCGGTCGCGGTGACCGGCACGCGCGTCGCCTGGTCGAGACCCAGCACCGGCGGGACCAGCGGCAACGGCACCTCTGCCGTCACCGTGACCGAGAGCATCGCGCCGGCCGCGGGGCACGGCCCGGGCGTGGCGCACTGCACCTGAACGTCGAGAGTCGAGCGGTCGATGCCGTATTCGGCGGCGATGGCATCGACGACCCGCTGAGTGCGGGCATCGGCTGTCGCTCGGTCGGATGACGAGGCGATCGTGCGGGCGAGCTGCCGTGCAGCTGTTTCGGCTCCCAGCGCCTGGGATTGGATGCTGCCGAGCGCGACGATGAGGTAGACGAGGGGCACGAGCAGGATGAGCCCGACGGTGACGAACTCCAGGGATGCCGAGCCGCTGTCGTCTCCGAGCGTCGCACCCCGGATCGCTCGCGGTGCGTCAGTCGAAACTCTCACGCGGGGCACGGGCGCTCACCTCCATCCCGGAGGGCACTCCGAGCAGTCCCACCAGTGGGAGCGTCGCCACCACGCGGACCTCCACCTCCGGTCCGCGCGCCGTGTCGGTGTCCGCTGCGCTCACCCGAGCGCCGATGCCGTCACCCACGGCCGTCGCGATCAGCTGTGCAGTGCGGGCGGCGCCGGCTTCGGCATCCGTGTCGGCGAGAGCGCCGAAGTAGGCGCCCTCCACCGCCGCATCGTGGACGACGTTGCGGATGTACACGGCGAGCGCCAGCTGCAGCACGCCGAGGGTCAAGAGAGTGAGAAGCGTTCCGACGAGCACGAACTCGACGGTGCTCGAGCCGCGCTGATCGTGGCGGAGGCTCTCCACGCCGATTCCCGGAGTCAGAGTCCCGAGACGCGGCTCAGCGCCTGCTCGAACAGCGCAGCCAACGCGGGGCCGGCGAGAGTCCAGATCGCGACGACGAGTCCGGCGGTCATCAATGTGACGAGCACCCAGCCCGGAACGTCACCCGTCTCATCGTCGACGAACTCGCGCAGTGCGGATCGGTGTGAACTGTCCATGCGTCGAGTCTGATCGGATGAGATTTCGCACGCGGGAGTTATCCACAGCAGTGGGAACGAGACGCGAGGTATCGCGCTACGCGACGACGACCGGCGCGGCTCAGCCTGTCAGCCGACACCGAGGCGCAGCATGACGATGCCGGGGAAGATCGCGAAGAGAACCGACAGGGGCAGAATCAAGAACACGAGCGGCAGAAGCATCAAGATCTCCTTGCGCCCGGCCAGCTCCAGCAGCCCCCGCTTGGCGTCCTCTCGCGCGTCGACGGCCTGCTCCTGCAGAACATGCGCGAGGGGCGCTCCACGGTCCATCGCCGCCACCAGATGCTCGATTGCTCGCGCGAGTGCCGGCACGTCGAGGTTCTTCGACACCGAGAGCAGCGCATCCGGCAGGCTCGAGCCGGTGCCGCTCGCCAGCACGGCCGCGCGGAGCTCACCGGTCAGAACGCCGGAGCCGACCTCGCCCACGCGACGCAGCGCGTCACGCAAACCTTCCCCGGCAGCCAGGCACAGCGAAAGGAACTCCAGCACGGTCGGAAGCTCCTCCTCGACGCGCGCGATCCGCTGGCGCGCCGCTCTCGTCAGGCGGTAGTCGCAGCCGAGAACTCCGGCCGCGGCGAACAGCGGAGGCAGCACGGCGAGCGTCGGCCCGCCACGCCCGAGAAGGGTCAGTGCGACGACGAGAAGTCCACCCGCTCCGAGCCCACCCACAGCCCATCCGAGCTGCCTGGCACGAAAGGTCACGACATCCTGACGCCACCCCGCCTGACGCAGGCGACGCGCGACACTTCCTCCTCCTCCGAGTGCCACCCAGGAGGAGGCCAGGCGGTCCCGCAGAAGCCGCCACGACGACGTCACCGCCGCGGGCGGGAGCGGAGTGATGCCGAGCGGATCGGCGATGTCGCGCAGATACGGCGCGACACGACGCGAGAGCGAGGGCGCCGCCCACCGCGGGAGTCGTCCGACGACCAACAGCAATCCCGTGCCGAGCGCGACACCGAGGACAACGGCGGATGCAGCGAGGCTCAGAACGCTCATGCGAACCACCGCCGCGGTTCCGGCAAGCGGCCGATGCGAATCGTGAGTCGGTACGCGCCGACTGAGACGACCGCACCGACGAGAATCACCGCGACGCCGGCAGGGCTCGCGTACGCGCTGGCACCCTCGGGGCGAAGTGCCAGCAGGCCGAGAACGATCCACGGCGCCACGACCCCGACGATCGCCGCTCCGCGCACCCAGGACTGTCTCGCCTCGACTTCGGCGCGAAGGGTGGCGTCGGCACGCACGGATGCCGAGAGCGCGCGGAGCACGGCGGTCAGCTCGGTTCCGCCGACCTGCCGCGCCATCCGGAGAGTCTCGATGATGCGGTCGGCCACCGGATCGGCGAGGGCTGCCTTGAGGCGCAGGGCGCTGGAGTCGAAGTGTCCGGACGCCGCCATGTCGAAGTGGAAGCGCTCGAACGCAGCTCGCAGCGGAGGCGGACCACTCGTCGCGAGAGCCGCCACGGCATCCGGAAGCGACACACCCGCACGGGCGGAGGAGATCAAGAGGTCGCACACGTCGGACCACAACGCGCGGCGCGACCTCCGAAGCCGCCGCGCACGCCCGCGGAGCCAGGCGAACGGCGCTGCCGCCCCGGCCAGCGCCGCGACCACCGCCACCGCGCCGAGTCCGGTCACCAGCCAGCTGATGGCGCAGAACAGTGCGCAGAGGACGACGGCGATCAACACCGGACGCATGGTGGAGGCGTGTGCGAAGCCGGCCTCATCGAGCATCCGCGACACACGTCCGTCTCGGCGCGGTGCCTCGCGGCGCTCGTTCGCCGGCCACAGCCAGGGCGACAAGACGAGGAGGATGCCGGCCGCAAGCGCCGCGCCCCAGACGACCGTCATGAGCGGCCCCGTCGGTAGACCACGCGGGTGTCGATGACGCCCTCATGAATGCGTCCGGTCGTCTCGATCACTTCCTCGATGAACCGTTCGCCGCTCGGCCCGCGACGGCAGTGCACGACAAGGTGGACGCCGGTCGCAATTGCAGGCTGGACGAAGGCGGCGTCGATGTTCCGTCCGGCCAGCAACGGCAGAGTGGCGAGCCGCGATAGCGCATCGTCGGCGCTGTTGGCATGGATCGTCGCCGCGCCGGGAACGCCGGTGTGCAGGGCGAGGAGGAGATCGAGCGCCTCCGCGTCACGGACCTCCCCGACGATCAGGCGATCGGGGCGCATGCGCAGCGCCTCCTTCACGAGGCGACGCAGACTGACCGCGCCCGTCCCCTCCAGACTCGGCTGGCGCCCCTGCAGAGCGACGACGTCGGGGGCGGTGACGGCGAGCTCGAAGGTCTCCTCAACCGTGATGATCCTCTGCTCTGGTCGGCAGGCGCCGATGAGGGCCGCCAGCATCGTCGTCTTGCCCGCGTGCGTGGCTCCGGACACCAGGACGTTTCGCCCCTCCACCATGGCGTCGCGCAGCATGTCAGCGACGTGCGCGGGCAGCGATCCTGCGCCGACGAGGTCGTCCAGGCTCCGCCGCGCGGGCAGGAACTTGCGGATGTTGACGGCGAGGTGTGAGCGCGTGATGTCGGGGATGACGACGTGAAGTCGACTTCCGTCCGGAAGAGACGCGTCCACGAACGGTTGGCTGAGATCGACCCGCCGCCCGGTGGCGTGCAGCATCTTCTCGACGAGATCGCGTACCGCTTCATCGCTGATGCTCATCAGAACGCGTTCGCTGCGCCCCGCGCGCGCCGCGAAGACCGCGCCAGGACCATTGATCCAGATCTCCTCGACCTCGGGGTCGTCCAGCAGCGCCTGCAACGGGCCATAGCCCGTCACCCGGGCGAGCACGTCGCGGACAGCGGCGGCCTCGTCGTCGACGAACTCGAGACCCCGAGCGAGGGCGTAGTCGTTGTGACGGCGCACCTCCGACACGGCCACCTGATGGACGCGATCAGGATGCCGGAGCGGGTCGGACTCGTCCTCACGAAGTCGGTCCCGCACCCGTTCGGCGATGGCCTGGACGACGGCCATTGACGCGCGCGCTGACGCGAGCGGCGCGTCAGGCGTGTACGTGGTGGGGCTCACCCCGGCATCCTGGCATCGCGCCTCAGCAGCGGCAGCGATTATCCACAGCCCATCCATCCCATGTGGTCCGACCACTCTTCGTAGACTCACACCGTGCTCACGATTCCCGAGACTCTGCAGGTGCAGGCCGACGCCGCGGTCCACAAGTCCGAGGGAGTGCGCTCCCCCGGCCGCTTCGCCGTCTCCGGCATGCTCGCCGGTGCGTATATCGGCATCGGCGTCGTGCTGATGGTCGCGACCGCCGGGCCGCTCCTGGCCGCCGGAGACGGGCTCGCGAAGCTCGTGTCGGGACTCGTCTTCGGCGTCGCCCTCACGCTCGTCGTCTTCGCCGGCGCCGACCTGCTCACGAGCGCGATGATGATCCTCCCCCAGGGGGCGCTCATGGGCGCGGTGGGCTGGTGGCGTGCGATCGGCACAATGCTCGCGACCTTCGTCGCCAACCTCGTCGGTGCCCTCATCTTCGCCGGGCTGATCGTGGCCTCGGGCGTGCTGCACGCCAACGCTCCCGCCGGCAAGATGCTCGCCGACATGCTCGCCGCCAAGGCGGAAGAAGCACCGCTGCAGCTGTTCGTCCGCGGCATCCTCTGCAACGTCCTCGTGTGCCTCGCGATCTGGATGTGCGCGCGCGTGCGCTCCGACGTGGCCAAGATCCTGCTGATCTTCGCCGCGATCCTCGCCTTCATCAGCTCGGGCTTCGAGCACGTCGTGGCGAACATGACCACCTACGGTATCGGCCTGTTCAGCGGCGACCCCCACTTCACGTGGGGCCTGTTCGCGAACAACATGCTGTGGGTGGGGCTCGGCAACCTCGTCGGCGGCGGCATCGTCGTCGGACTCGGCTACTGGATCGTGGGCGGTCGCCCCCGCGTGGCGGCCCTCACTGCCACCCACGCCCCCGAAACGGCCGACGCCGCCGGATAGACTGACTCCCGCGCGGAAGTGGTGAAATCGGCAGACACGCAGGATTTAGGTTCCTGTGCCTTCGGGCGTGTGGGTTCAAGTCCCACCTTCCGCACAGAAGCATGGACGGAGGGGCGCACCGACGCCCGATCAGAGCGCGGTGTAGCCGTAAAGGTCGCTTTGGCATTCATTGATCCAGATCGGCTCGCCGCCCTCCGGTCGCGGGATCAGAAGCGTCCGCCCATACGACTCGTCCACGACGTGCGCGTCCACTCCCTCCGCGCGCACCCGCGCGGCCAGCTCGTCCACATCACCCTCGTACTCGAACGACACCTGCGCCGCAGGCACATCGCCGTCGTGCACGGCCGCAAGCCCGGCATCCGCCACGAGCTGCACCCACCGGCCGCTGTCGCTGCGCACCTCGGCGCGCAGTCCCAGACGCTCCAGCACGGATGCTGCGGCATCCACATGCGCACTCACCCAGAGGCCGAGCGCGCGCAAGCCCTGCGTTCCGCGCCGCTCCCCCGGGGCGAGCTCGAGCACCACGAGCTCGAGCTCGCCGGCGATCGCGACGCCCGATGCACCGTTGTCCGCGACGAAGCGCCGGGCCGGATCACCGAAGGCGTTGGCCGCGGCATCCAGGTCGTCGGACTCGAAGCCCAACGCGGCGAGGCCGTCCAGCGGGTCACCCGGCTCCACGCGGTGCAGCGCGACGCGCCCGTCTCCCGCCGCGTAGACCGACCAGTCCGCCTCCTCCACGAGAGCGACCAGCCCCAGCGCCGCGAACAGGCGCCGGTATCCGGCAACGTCGGAGGTGTACTGCACGGGACGACTGACGATCATGAGAGATCTCCCTTCTGACGGGTCGAGGATGGAGTGTCGAGAGAGGCCTGCAGCACCCGCTCGACGAAGCTGCTGAGACTCAGCCCTTCATCGATTGCCCGGTGTTTGACCTGCGTGATGAGCGCACGCGGGAGATAGACGTTGAACTGCGCCTTGTCGGCGCGACCGGCGATGGGGTCGAGGGGCATGACAGCATGCTAGCAATCTAGCTGGGACCGCTCAACGATTCGCGCCTGGATTGATCAGCCGATTCACCGCAATCACTCGGGAACCGCCCCGGTAGACTGACCGCGACCGCTCACCTCTCGGAGCGGGCCCCTCCACCGCCGATCTACCGACGGGAACTCTGTGCACGCTCTCGCCCTCATCCCCTGGCTCGATCCTGCGGCCATCATCCAGAACGCGGGCCCGTGGGCCCTGCTGGTGGTCTGCTTCATCGTCTTCGCCGAGACGGGTCTCCTCGTCGGCTTCCTGCTGCCGGGCGACACCCTGCTCGTCATCTCGGGCCTGCTGTCGCACGCCACCGCGACCACGCCGCACGGCATCTTCGGCATCAGCGTGTGGTGGGTGGCATTGCTCATCGGCCTCGCGGCCTTCATCGGCGGTGAGGTCGGGTACTTCATCGGGCACAAGGGCGGACCCGCCGTCTTCGAGCGCAAGGAATCCGGCTTGTTCAGCCGCAAGAACGTGGAGCGCACCAACGCGTTCTTCGAGCGGTACGGCGGCCTGACCGTCATCCTCGCCCGCTTCGTGCCGATCGTCCGCACCTTCGCCCCGGTGGCCGCCGGCGTCGGTCACATGCCGTGGCGCAAGTACTCGCTGTACAACCTGATCGGCGCCATCCTCTGGGGCTTCGGCCTGACGATGTTCGGGTACCTGATCGGCTTCATCCCGCCGGTGGCCACCTTCGTCGAGCACTACATCGACCTGATCCTTCTCGCGGCTGTTGGCGGCACCGCACTGGTGACCGTCTGGCACTACTTCTCCGAGCGCCGCAAGGTGAAGAACGAGCAGCAGTCCGGTACGCCGGCCGAGACGGTCGAGCCCCTCGAAGACGGCACTCCCGCGGCCTGACTCAGGATGCTTTGGTGGCCCTGCCCTTCTTGGGCGGGGCCACCTCGTCGTTGCCGGCACGCGCCGCGCGACTGCGCTCGACGCTGGCCTTCAGCGCCGCCATCAGGTCGATGACCTCACCCCCGGCATCCCTCTCGCCCTTCTCGCCGAAGGTCTCGGACGTGTCGAGGGCATCGCCCTTCTCCAGCTTGGCGTCGATGAGGGTGCGCAGCTCCTGCTGGTACTCGTCGACGAACTGGTCGGGATCGAAGTCGGCCGAGAAGCTCTCCACGAGGGATGCCGACAGCTCCAGTTCCTTGTCGGAGATCTTCACCGGCTCGTCGAGAGCGGCAAAGGTCGCCTCGCGTACTTCGTCGGCCCACAGCAGCGTCTGCAGGACGAGCACATCGCCGCGCACGCGCAGGGCGGCCAGTCTCGTCTTCTGCCGCAGTGAGAAACGCACGACGGCCGTCCGATCGGTGCGTTCCAGGGTCTTGCGCAGCAGCACGTACGCCTTGGGCGACGACGAGTCGGGCTCGAGATAGTACGGCCGGTCGAGCGTCAGCAGATCGATCTGGTCGCTGGGGACGAACTCGACCACCTCGATCTCGCGGCTGCGCTCCGACGGCAGTGCGGCGAGGTCCTCCGCCGTGAGCACCACGGTGCGCTCGCCATCGTCGTATGCCTTGTCGATGTCGGCGTAGGGCACGACCTCGCCGTCGAGCTCGCAGATGCGCTGATACCGGATACGCCCGCCGTCGGCCGCGTGCACCTGGTGCAGCGGCACGTCGTGGTCCTCGATCGCCGAGTACACCTTCACCGGCACGTTGACGAGGCCGAACGTCAACGCGCCCTTCCAGATCGCTCTCATGGGGCCATCCAACCGGCTCGCGGCGGCCGACGCCAGGGGCTGGACGCTAGCCTGGCGCCATGGCACAGTCAGCGCAGGTGGTCGACGTCGGCGGGCGTCGCCTGCGTCTGACCAACCTCGACAAGGTGCTCTATCCTGCCACCGGCACCACCAAGGCCGAGGTGATCGACTACTACTCGCGCATCGCTCCCGTGATGCTGCCGCACCTGGCCGGCAGGCCGGTGACGCGGCTGCGCTGGCCGGAGGGCACGGGCGAGGCGCCCTTCTTCGCGAAAGACCTCGAAGCCGGCGCGCCCGATTGGATGCCGCGACACCCGATCGACCATTCCGGCGGAGCGAAGGACTACCCTCTGGTCGCCGACGTCGCCGGACTCGTCTACCTCGCGCAGGTCGCGAGCCTCGAACTCCACACGCCGCAGTGGCGCTTCGACCACGGCGGGCGCGGATACCCCGACCGCCTCGTGCTCGACCTCGACCCGGGCCCCGGCGTCGGGCTCGCCGAATGCGCGGAGGTGGCACGACGGGCCCGCGGCATCCTGTCGGACATGGGCATGGAGCCGTCGCCGGTGACGAGCGGATCCAAGGGTATTCACCTGTATGCCTCGCTGGACACGACGCGATCCAGCGACGAGATCTCGGCGTTCGCCCGCGAACTGGCACGCGCCCTGGAAGCGGACGATCCCGATCTCGTCGTCAGCGCGATGAGCAAGGCCGCCCGTCCCGGCAAGGTGTTCGTCGACTGGTCGCAGAACAACGCGGCGAAGACCACCATCGCCCCGTATTCGCTCCGCGGGCGCGCCCAACCGACCGTCGCGGCTCCGCGCACCTGGGCCGAGCTCGACGACCCCGAGTTGCGCCATCTCGTCCTGGACGAGGTGCTCGCGCGCGTCGCGGTCGACGGCGACCTGCTCGCCCCCCTCGCCCCCGCCGCCCCCGATCCGCTCGCCGAGTACGTGGCCAAGCGCACCCCCTCCGCAACGCCCGAGCCCTTCCCGCCGAGCCGCCATTCTTCCGTCGAGCCGCCACGTTCTGACGCGCCGAATCATGGCGGCTCGGCGCGAACATGGCGGTTCGTGATTCAGGAGCACCACGCGTCGCGGCTGCATTGGGACCTCAGGCTCGAGCGCGACGGCGTGCTCGTGAGCTGGGCGGTGCCTCGCGGCATCCCCGATTCTCCCGACCGCAACCACCTGGCGGTGATGACCGAACCGCACCCGATCGAGTACCTGACGTTCGCCGGCGAGATTCCCGCCGGCGAGTACGGGGCGGGTGCCATGACCGTGTGGGATTCCGGCACCTTCACCGTGGAGAAATGGCGGGATGACGAGGTCATCGCGACCCTCACCGGTCGTCCCGGCGGACCGCTCGGACGCGTGCGCCTCGCCCTGATCCGCACGTCGGGCGCCGGCGAGAAGTCGCAGTGGCTGCTGCACCGCACGAAGCCGGCGGGGAAGGATGCGGCGACGGGCGCCGTGGCCGCTGCCCGCGCCGGTCAGCGCATGCCGTCTCGCTCGTCTCGCGACAGCGCGGCGCCGATGCTCGCCGTGTCGTCGACACCCGCGCTGGCCACCTCCGCGGCCCGACGCTGGGGCGGCCTCCCGTGGGTCGAGTTCAAGTGGGACGGCATCCGGGCCGTCGCGACATGGGATGGCGAGCGGATGCGGCTGCGTGCACGCAGCGGCGTCGACATCACCGAGCGCTATCCCGAGCTCACCGCCGCAGACCTCGGGCTCGGCGCGCTGCCCGCCGTGTTCGACGGCGAGATCGTCGCGCTCGATGCCGCCGGGCACCCGAGCTTCACGCGACTGCAGTCGCGGATGCATCTGGCCGGCGCCCGCGACATCGCCCGCGAAGCCACCGCCACGCCCGTGCACTACTTCGTCTTCGACCTGCTGCGCATCGGCGACGACGACATCGCAGAGCGACCCCTCCGCGAAAGACGAGAACTGCTCGAGTCGGTGACGGCAGACGCCGCATCGCCGCTCGTCGTGCCGCCCGTCACCGATGACATCGCCGACGCGTTGACGGCTGCCGCCGACCTGCGGTTGGAAGGTGTCGTCGTGAAGGATCCGCAGTCGCCATATCGACGCGGCATCCGCTCCGAACGATGGCTCAAGGTCAAGCTGACGGCTACGCAGGAGGTCGTGATCGGCGGCATTCGTCCCGGAAAGGGCGAACGACGCGGCGGCATCGGATCGTTGCTGCTCGGCATCCCGGATGCCGGAGGCCTGCGCTATGTCGGCCGCGTGGGCTCGGGGTTCACCGACCGCGAGCTCGCCCGCCTGGAGAGCCGGCTGCAGCCGCTGCGCACCGACGCCAACCCCTTCGTGGGTGTCCCTGCGGCCGACGCCGCGGACGCTCTCTGGCTACACCCGGAGCTGGTCGGCGAGGTCGAGTTCGCGGAGTTCACTCCGAACGGCACACTCCGTCACGCCCGGTGGCGAGGGCTCCGCACCGACAAGCAGCCGATGGACGTTCGCCGCGAGGAGTAGCCCTCACGCCGGCGCACTAGTCGGCGCAGGCGGGTCCGCGGCGAAGACCCCCACGGCGGTGCCGTCCCACTCAAACTGAAGCACCGTGCCGACGGGGAAGGCTGCCGTCAGTTCTTCCGAGCTGCCGCGGTCGACGTGGACGGACACCGCCGGGTGAAAGGGGCTCGCGCTGCACGCGCTGTTGCCGATCTGGGAGCCTGCGACGTCCGGCACGTCTTGGAGCACGGTGACGCACTCCCCCTCGAACCCGCGGTTCTCGCCGGAGGACACGACGATGAGCAGACCAGCGAAGCTGTAGGTGGTACCCCGGTCGCCGTTGCGCGCCCACGGCAGCACCATCGACACGTCCGCCGTCGGCTGGTCCAGGCTCGCGACCTGACGGGCACCGGTGACCGCCGACACCGGTCGCAGCGACGCCAGTGCGAACACGAGCGCGCCCACGACGATCGCGACGACCACGATCGACGCAGCCCACCCGATGAGCAGCGCACGGCCGATCGGCGGAGGGGTCGGCGACGAGCGATAGTGCTGCCCGGGCCCGTGCGGCTCAGCAACGCCGACAGCGGCCGCGTCCCCGGCGGGCGCAGGCGTCTCCGGCACGGCACTCTCCGGTCGCGGCACCGGCGGTCCGAACAGGCGCTCGGCCTCCGCCATCCGTGCCGACTGCCCGGCGGCAAAACCGCGGCCCTGGCGCTGCTCGAGTTCGCGAAGCCGCGCGAGCGCCGGCGGGTCGTCGGCGATGTCGGGGGTCGGCCCGTACGCGCGTCGGCGCAGCGTCGCGAACTCCTCGCGTGTGGCGGCATCCATGCTCTGCATCGTGACATATCGTCGACGCGATGCGTCGCTGGCAGCCGTTGCGCGTGTCAGACGTGCGCCTCGTGCTCCCGATGACCGGCGGGCTCGAACTGGAAGGTCGAGTGCTCCACGTCGAAGTGTCGGGACAGGCACCCCTGCAGGCGGGACAGCAGCGCGCCCGTTCCCGCCGATCCCCCGGCAAGCAGATCGTCGCTGACGACGACGTGCGCGGTGAAGACCGGAGCGCCACGGGTGAGCTGCCACACGTGCACGTCGTGCACGTCGACGACGCCGTCCTCGCCGAGGATGTGATCGCGGATCTCCGCGACCTCGGTCCCCCGCGGCGCGCGCTCGCCCAGCACCGAGAACACCTCGCGCAGCAGTCCGATCGCGCGTGGCAGGATCATCACCGCGATGAGCAGCGACGCCAGCGCGTCGGCCGGCATCCATCCCGTCGTCCAGATGACGACGGCGGCGACGATCACCAGCGCCGAGCCGATGAGATCTCCGAGCACCTCGATGTACGCGCCGCGCACGTTGATGCTGCGGCGCTGCGCGGCGCTGAGAAGGTACATCGACACGGCGTTGGCGACGAGGCCGACGGCGGCGATGAGCAGCATCAGCGCTCCGGCCACCTCGACCTCCGACGGAGCGAGCAGTCGCTGCACCGCCTCGACGGCGATCCACACCATCAGCGCGATCAGGATCACCGCGTTGACCAGCGCGCCGAACACCTCGGCGCGCTGGTAGCCGTAGGTGTTGCGGTCGTTCGCAGGACGCGCGGCCACGGTCGAGGCGATCAGTGCGACCACGAGTGCGGACGAGTCCGTGAACATGTGCGCCGCGTCGGCCAGCAAAGCGAGCGACCCGGTCAGGAGGGCGCCGACGACCTGCACCAGCATGACGGTTGCGGTGAGACAGAGCGAGATCGTGAGCAGGCGGCGATTGCTCGCGCCACGGATGCCGGTCGGTGCGTGATCGTGCATAGGAACGAGGCTAGGCCGCGCTCAGCCTTCACGCGGCAGCTTTCGCCTAGTCGGGAATGAAAGCGGTTATCGCTCCAGCGTGCTCAGCAGCGGAGCCAGCGCGACGAAGGCGCGAGCCCGGTGCGATGCGGCGTTCTTCTCCGCCGGCGACAGGTCAGCGGCCGATCGCCCGCCCTGGTCGTCGGGCAGGAAGATCGGGTCGTAGCCGAACCCGCCCGTACCCGACGGAGCGGTCGCGAGTCTTCCCGGCCAGACGCCTTCCACCGTTTCCTCACGGAAGACACCGCCTGGCCCCGGAACGACCAGAGCGATGGTCGAGACGAACTGAGCGGTGCGATGCGGGTCGGCGATGTCGGAGAGCTGATCGAGCAACAGCTCCCGGTTGGCCCGCGCGTCCTTGCGGTGCCCGGCCCAGTACGCGGAGAACACACCGGGGGCACCGCCGAGCACGTCCACGCACACGCCGGAGTCGTCCGCGAGCGCCGGCAACCCGGTGTGCGCCGCGGCGGCTCGCGCCTTGATGAGGGCGTTCGCCGCGAAGGTCACGCCGTCCTCGACGGGCTCGGGGCCGTCATAACCGATCACCTCGAGGTCGGGGCGCACGCGCGCGACGATCGCACCGAACTCCTCCACCTTGTGCGGATTGTGGGTCGCCAGCACGATGCGGCGGACGCCGTCGCCCGCCGCGGAGGAGTTCGCAACACCGATCACGACGCGAGCACCTCGATCTGCGCGTCGCGCAGATCGGCGCAACCCGCCACGCCCAGTTCGAGCAGAGCATCGAGTTCGCGCTTGTCGAAGGGCGCACCTTCCGCCGTCCCCTGCACCTCGACGAACAGGCCGTGCCCGGTGACCACGACGTTCATGTCCGTCTCGGCGCGCACGTCTTCGACGTAGGCGAGGTCGAGCATGGGCTCGCCGTCGATGATGCCCACCGACACCGCCGCGACCGAGTCGAGCAGCACCTTGGCGTTCTTGCCGACCAGCCCCTTGGCCCGCCCCCACTCGATCGCGTCGGCGAGGGCGACGTAGGCGCCCGTGATGGCGGCGGTGCGGGTGCCGCCATCGGCCTGCAGCACGTCGCAGTCGATGACGATCGTGTTCTCGCCCAGCGCCTTGGTGTCGACGACGGCGCGCAGCGCGCGCCCGATCAGGCGCGAGATCTCGTGGGTGCGTCCGCCGATCTTGCCCTTGACGGCTTCCCGGTCGTTGCGTGAGTTCGTCGCACGCGGCAGCATCGCGTACTCCGCGGTCACCCACCCCTTGCCCTTGCCGGTGAGCCATCGCGGCACACCGCCGGTGAAGGATGCCGTGCACAGCACCTTCGTGCCGCCGAAGGAGATCAGCGCCGAGCCTTCGGCGTGCGCGGACCAGCCGCGTTCGATGGTGACGGGACGCAGCTGATCGGGGGTGCGGCCGTCGGCGCGGGTGGTGGAATCAGTCATGGGGTCCCCTTCCAGGGGTGCGGGAGGTCGATGGCGCCGGTCTGCACCAGGCGCACGCTGGACACGCCGCGGCCCATCAGCCGATCGGCGAGACGGATGAAGTCGTCGGCGGAGTCGCCGGTCGCTTCGTAGACATGGGTGGCCACGGCATCCGGCCCGGCCAGCAGGTCACGCGAGACGAGCTGGCGGTAGACGTCCTTGGCGGTCTCGGTGTCGCTCGCGACGAGCGAGACGTCCGGCCCCATCACGTAGCTGATGGCGCCCTCCAGGAAGGGGTAGTGCGTGCAGCCGAGCACCAGGGTGTCCACTCCGGCGTGGCGCAGCGGCGCGAGGTACTCCTCGGCGACGGTGAGCACTTCCGCTGACCCGGTCACACCCGCCTCGACGAACTCGACGAACCGCGGGCACGCCTGTGTGAACACCGACAGATCCTCGTTGACGCCGAGCATGTCCTGGTAGACGCCCGAGCCGATCGTGCCGACCGTGCCGATGACGCCCACACGGCGGTTGCGCGTGGTGGAGATCGCCGTCCGCACCGCCGGCCCGATCACCTCGACGACGGGCACGTCGTAGCGCTCCCGCGCGTCGCGCAGCACCGCCGCGGATGCCGTGTTGCAGGCGATCACCAGCATCTTCACGCCCTGATCCAGGAGGGTGTCGAGCACCTCGAGGCTGTAGCGGCGGACATCCGCGATCGGCTTGGGGCCGTAGGGCGAATGCGCGGTGTCGCCGATGTACAGCACCGACTCGCGCGGCAGCAACTGCGAGACCGCGCGCGCCACCGTGAGTCCACCCACACCGGAGTCGAAGATCCCGATCGGTGCGTCATTCACGGTTCTCCACCCTACCCGCCGCTGCACTGACGGCGACGTCACCAGCGCCGTCGCTAGAGTGACGGCATGACCCGCGCCGAGGCCCCGTCGTCCGCCCTCCTCACCGATCGCTACGAGCTGACCATGATCGATGCGGCCCTGCGGGACGGGACAGCGGCCCGCCGCTGCGTGTTCGAGCTGTTCGGACGGCGCCTGCCGGGAGCGCGCCGCTTCGGCGTGGTCGCCGGCACCGGACGGCTGTTGCAGGAGTTGCGGGCGTTCCGGTTCGGGGACGACGAGCTGCGCTACCTCCGCGACAACCGCGTCGTCGGAGCCGAGACCCTGCGCTATCTGGAGAACTACCGTTTCACCGGGAGCATCCGCGGCTACCGCGAAGGCGAGCTGTACTTTCCGGGATCGCCGGTACTCACCGTCGAGGGCTCCTTCGCCGAGGCGGTCGTGCTCGAGACGCTGGCCCTCAGCATCCTCAACCACGACTCCGCGGTGGCCAACGCCGCCGCACGCATGAGCATCGCCGCCGGGGACCGTCCCCTCGCCGAGATGGGCTCCCGCCGCGCCGGAGAGCGTTCCGCCGTCGCGGCCGCGCGCGCCGCTTACATCGCCGGGTTCGGTGCGACGAGCAACCTGCAGGCAGGGCGGGAGTGGGGCATCCCGACGATGGGAACCGCCGCCCACGCGTGGACTCTGCTGCACGACAGCGAAGAGGACGCCTTCCGCAGCCAGATCGCGGCACACGGCACCGACACGACGCTGCTCATCGACACCTACGACATCCGCCGCGGCGTCGAGACCGCGATTCGCGTCGCCGGCACGGGCCTGGGCGGGGTGCGCATCGACTCCGGCGACCTGCCCACCGTCGCCGCGGAGGTGCGCGCGCAGCTGGACGAGCTCGGCGCGACCGGAACGCGCATCACGGTGACGAGCGACCTCGACGAGTTCGCCCTCGCAGCGCTCGCGGCATCCCCTGTCGATGCTTACGGCGTCGGGACGTCGGTGGTGACCGGTTCCGGCGCGCCGACGGCAGGGATGGTCTACAAACTCGTCGCTCGGCAGGATGCCGCGGGTGGTTGGGTCGCAGTGGCCAAGACCTCGACCGACAAGGGGTCCAAGGGCGGCCGCAAGGCCGCGTTCCGCACCCTGTCCCGCGGTACCGCGACGAGCGAGCTCATCGCCGTCTCCGACGGGTTCGAGCAGATGCAGACGACCGCGGATCATCCCGAGGCGCGCGCCCTGCAGGTGGCGCTCGTCGAAGCCGGTGAGCCCGACCCCGCATTCGAGGGGGCCGAGGGCGTCGCTCGCGCGAGGGAGCATCACGCGCTCGTTCGCGAAGAGCTTCCCGTCACAGGGCTCGCACTGAGCCGGTCCGACCCGGCTTTGCCCACGGTCTACATCGACGCGTGAGCGGGACGGGTCAGCTCATGAGCGACTCGTAGATCTCCTTGCACGTGGGGCACACCGGAAACTTCTCCGGGTCGCGACCGGGAGTCCACTTCTTGCCGCACAGCGCGCGTACCGGCTTGCCCGTGAGCGCGGACTCGAGGATCTTGTCCTTCTTCACGTAGTGCGAGAACCGCTCGTGGTCGCCGGGCTCGATGTTCTCCTCGCGCAGAAGCTCTTCGAGCTCGCGATCAAGGGTGGCGACGCCGCCGTCACCGGGTGCGTCGGGGCTGTCGAGGGGGCTCATGGTGACCGATTCTATCGGCGGTCGGGCGCCCCCGGGACGGTTCGTTCACAGAGGGTCACGTCGACTCGGCGAACTCCATCAGACGCTCGCCCGTGCGGTCGAACACGGCCCCGCCGGCGAAGATCCCGATCAAAAGCGCCACCGCGCCGATCCCCGCACCGCCCCACAGCGCGGTCCACGCCCAGCTCTCGTCCACCGACAACGCGAGCCAGGCCCACCACAACGCCGGAACGCTGAGGAGCACCGCACCGAACATGACCACCGCCTGCGAGAGTCCACCGCCGGTGCGCTGCGGCTGCTGGAACGGGCTGTCGCCGGGTCGGGAGACGGCGTAGGGAGCGATGACAGAGGTGAGGGAGGACAATCCGAGCCCGGCCAGGAACAGGCTGGCGCATACGCCCGCCATCGCCGGGAGCATCGCCCAACGCCCGTGCAGGGAGATCGTCACCGGCACGGCCACCGCCAGCAGGACCGCGCCGACGACCGTGATCGGCACGAGACGTCCGGCCCGATCGGCCGCGCCGCGCACAGCGCCCGCGATGTGCATCCACAAGGCCGTGGAGTCGTAGGCGAGGTCGTTGTGCGGCAACCAGCCCAAGAAGAGCGCGATCAGCGGTGCCGGCAGCAGCACCACGAACTCGGACGGCACGCCGACCAGCAGAAGCGGGACGATCGTCAGGGCTGCCGCGATCGGCACGATGATCATGTTGACCAGATATCGCGGATCGCGGAACCAGTAGATGATGCTGCGCGCAGCGATACCGCCGGCAGCCGTCCCGCCGGTCAGATCGAACCAGCCGAGCCCGCGTCGCTGACGTGCGGCCCCCGGGCGCTCCGTCGTCGTCATCAGCCGGTCGACGAGCCAGAACCACAGCGCCGCAAGCACCGCGACCGACAGCACCGCGATCACGGCGGGGGCAGCGGCGCCGCCGCTCGGCGCGCGTTCGGGAAGCGCCCACGCTGCGCCCAGAGGCGTGAGCGCGAGCAGGTCGACGGCCGCGACCAGAGCGGACGGTACGCCGTCGGTCCACTGCAGGGATGCGAGGAAGACCACAACAGGAACGACGACCACGATCAGGGCGATGAGGAACACCCCCGTCAGCTCTCTGGAGCGATGATCGCGCACCATGCTCGCGAGGGCCAGGCCGATCTTCGCGAGCAGCAGGCACGTGAGCACGCCGAGGACGGCGGAGACGATGCACACCCACGCCGCAGCGCCACGATCAGCCCACAGCGCACTCAACGCCACCGCGACGACGATCAGGGCGAGCGCCGGCACACTGATCATGCTCGCCAGCAGCGTCGCTCCGGCCGTCGCGCGAGGCGACGCTCCGACGACGGAGAATCGCCGCGGGTCGAGCTGATCGTCCACGCCCCCCACCAGGGCCGTGACGAAGAATCCGAGGGTGAGAGCGGATGCCGCGACCATCGTCACCGCGAATGCCGCGTCCTCCGATGACGAGCGCAGCCGCCATGCGGCGACGCACACGGCGCCCACGACGAGCGCGACCACAGCGACAACCACGAGTGTGCGCACGATCTGGCGTCGGTCTGCGCGCAGGGCGCCGACGAGGAGGTCGAGCCTCAGTCGGAGAACGTGTGCAACCACTCGAGGCCCTCCGCATCGCTGATGCCGCCGGACAGCTCGATGAAGCGCTGTTCGAGAGTGAGCTCCCCTCGCACCTCGTCGACGGTCCCCTCGGCGAGCACGCGGCCTCCGACGATCACTGCGAGTCCGGAGCAGACGCGCTCCACGAGCTCCATCCCGTGACTGGAGAGCACCACCGTGCCGCCGTGCGCGACGTAGGCGGACAGGATGTCGAGGACGACGGCGGACGAGACCGGGTCGACCGACTCGAACGGTTCGTCCAGCACCAGGACGCGCGGTGAGTGGATCATCGCGCCGGCGAGCATGATCTTCTTCGTCATGCCGGCCGAATAGTCCGACACAGGTCGGGACAGGGCATCGGTGAGATCGAACGCCCGCGCCAGCTCGGCCGTGCGACTCTCCACGACCGCCGACCGCAGCCCTCGCAGCACGCCGTAATAGTGGAGCAGCTGTCGACCGGTCAGCCGGTCGAAGGTGCGCAGCCGATCGGGGAGGATGCCCATCTTCTGCTTCGCCTGACGCGGCGCGGAGGCCAGGTCGACACCTGCGATGCGAATCTCGCCACTGTCGGGGCGGAGCAGACCCGCGATCATCGACAGCGTCGTCGTCTTGCCCGCCCCGTTGGGCCCCACGATCCCATAGAAGGTACCGGCGGCGATCCGGAGGTCGATCGCGTCGACCGCGACGGTCGCACCGAAGGTCTTCGTCACGCCGCTGAGGCGGACCGCGTCGACCTGCTCGTCCGCGACGGACTCGTCGACGGTGCGTTCGTCGTCCGCCGTCGACGACGCCGTGACGGCGAGGATCTCCGCGAGCGGGGATGCCGCGTCGTCCGGATCGGGCAGAGGCTCCGGGTCCACGAGGGACTCGACGTCAGCCTCGACTTCGGGCGAAACCTCAGGTGCGGCCTGGACGTCGTCCGCACCCACCGGCTCGTCCTCGACGCTCACAGCCGCCTCGGTCACTGCGACAGCATCGCCCTCGTGCTCGACGTCGACTTCGACCTCGACGGCGGGCTCCGGCTGCTCCGTTTGGGGCTCTCGCTCGACGGGCGAAATCTCCACGGCCGTCGTCTCCGCACCGCTCACGGCGGTGGTGTCCCGTGCGGCAGGCCTCGGCGGGAGTTCATCCGGCTCGATCGATGACAGCGGGGCGGCGGCCTCGAATCGTGCGGCCGCCACTGCCGGCGGCACATCCGGCGGCGGCGGCGGCGTCGCCTTCGGCTTACGAGGCCGGGGCGCGCGTTTGGCGGCGGGCGTGGCCGCGGGCCGGCGCGGTCGCGGCGGCGCGACCGGTTCGTCTTCGCGCCCGCCGTCGCGGCGATCGAGCTGAGCTGCCGCCTCGGCGGCGGGCACGACAGGCAGCGGCGGCAGTGCGTGCACGCCGTCGTCGTCGTCCGCGGGGGTCGGATGGGGGGCGCTCACCCGTCAAACCTAGCAAGCCGACCCGACGATCGCCCCGATCGTCCACACACCCGCGTCAACGCTCAGCCGCTCTTCAGCGGCCGTCCATAGGATCGTGCCGTCATGGCCAAGATTCCCCGCATCCACACGCTCCCCGATGACGCGCCGTGGGCCGGCGGCCTGCCCCCGGAGGGGTCCCCCGAGCACCCCCGGACCATTCGCGCACTCGACCGGGTCCTTCAGGTTCAGCGTCCCGCCGTGATCGCACATCTGCGCAGCATCCGCCTGCGTCACCCCGACGCTTCGACCAGCGACATCGTCCGCATGCTCGAACGCCGCTACCTCGCCGCGGTGACCACCGGCGGCGCAGCCGTGGGGGCCACCGCCGTGGTGCCCGGCATCGGCACCGGCATGACCCTGGCCCTGTCCGGCGTCGAGACGGTGGGCTTCCTCGAAGCGACCGCGCTGTTCGCGCAGTCGTTGGCGGAGCTGCACGGCATCCGCGTCGAGAACCCCGACCGGGCGCGCGCCCTCGTGCTGACGCTCATGCTCGGCAAGGAGGGTGTCGATCTCGTCGCGCAGCTCGGGCGACAGCTCGCCGGGACGGGGACGCCCCGCCCCACGTACTGGGGCGAACTGATCACGAAGTCGCTGCCTCGCGCCGCCGTGGGCCCTCTCGTGGACAGGCTGAAGTCGGCCTTCATCCGCCAGTTCGCCGCCAAGGGCGGCGCATCCGTCATCGGCAAGGCTCTCCCCTTCGGTATCGGTGCCGCCGTGGGCGGCACCGGCAATCACCTGCTCGGGCGACGCGTCGTGGTCGGATCCCGGCGCGCTTTCGGAGGAGCGCCGCTGCAGTACCCCGCCGAACTCGAGCCACGGCCGGGCGCGACACGTCTCGAGAGCACCGCGTTCGGCTTCGTCCGGCGCACCGGCAGCACTATCGGCGACCGCGGGCGATCGGCCGTGACGGCCGTCGCCGGTCTCGTTCCGCGGCGCGGCGCGCGCACGTCCGGTCGGCCCCTCACACCGGATGACGGGGACCGCGAACCCGGGTGATCCCGCGCGGCGAGCGCTCGTCGCAGCCGCATCGCGCACAATGGGCGCATGGGTATCTTCCAGAGTCGGCCCGAGGATCCGTCCGAGTGGGGCGGGCTGCCCGCAGACCCGCGGGAACAGCCGCAGCCGGCAGAAGTGCTGCCGCCGCCGTTCGACGATCTCGGTGTGTTCGGCGCTGCTGGCGTCGCGATCTCGGTTCCGCTCGAGACCTTTCTCACGACGTCATCGCCCTCGACGGAGGCCGACCGCGACGGCAACGATCAGACCGGCGACCTCGACAGCCCGTGACCACCCTGACTAGCCTCGACGCATGCAGACGACGCTGGGGCACCTGGCTGTGTGGATGCCGCAGCAGCGGTGGTACTCGCCGACCGGACGCTCACCCCGCCTGCGGATTCTCGACGAACGCGAGCTGACGACCGGCGACCCGGATGCGGCCGTTCAGGTCCTGATCGTCGCCGACGGCGACGACGAGAACGCCATCGTCTATCAGGTTCCGCTCGTGACCCGTCCCGCCGATGTCACGGAGCCGTGGACGATCGCGGTCCACGAGGGTCGTGCGTTGATCGACGGACCGCACGATCACGCATTCGCCTCGGCGTTGCTCGCCGAACTGGGTCGCAGCGATCTGGACGGTCCGTCGCAGGTGCTGGTCGGCGAGCAGTCGAACACCTCGATCATCTACCGTCCACGCGACGCCGCGCCGACGATCTGCAAGGTGTTCCGCCGCCTGCATCCGGGCATCAACCCGGACATCGAACTCCAGTCCGCCCTCGCAGCCGCCGGCAGCCGCCACGTTCCCCCCGTCGTGGGCCATCTCGACGGCCGCTGGACGATGGCGCCGGGCGGCGGTTCAGAGCGGGGATCGCTGGCATTCGCGCAGGAGTTCCTGCCCGACGTCGATGACGCCTGGCGGGTGGCGCTGGCCGCGGCGGCCGTCAACACCGACTTCACCGCCGAAGCCGCCTCCCTCGGTCAGGTCACCGCCGCGGTCCATCGAGATCTCGCCCGCCTGTTCCCCACCCCGCGCGCGGACGGGGTCGCCCGGCGCGCCATCAGCGCGGCGTGGCGGCGACGACGTGCCATCGCGGCGGTGGAAGTGCCTGCGCTCGCCGCCCACGCGGCGGCAATCGACCGGATCTACGCCGCCGCCGAGGCCTCCTCCTGGCCCGCCCTGCAGCGAGTGCATGGCGACTACCACCTCGGCCAGGTCCTGCATTCGCCGACGCGGGGCTGGATGCTGCTCGACTTCGAGGGGGAACCGATGCGACCGATCGCCGAGCGACGCGCACCGGATCTCGCCTTGCGCGACATCGCCGGGATGCTGCGGTCGTTCGACTACGTCGCGGGCTCTCTGCGTCTGCAGCGTGCTCCGCAGCAGCACGACGCTGCCGTCGACGAGGATGCCGAGGCCTGGGCCCGCGCGGCGCGCGCCGCCTTCCTCGCCGGCTATGCCGACACCGGCGGCGCGCCCGCGGTGACTCTGCTCAACGCGCTCGAACTCGACAAAGCGGTCTACGAGGCCATCTACGAGGCGCGGCACCGACCCGCGTGGCTCGCGATCCCGCTGTCGGCGATCGAGCGTCTGCTCGCCCACTGACTCCGCAGCCCTCGCATCCGACGACGAAGACCACCGCGCGAAGAACTCGCACGGTGGCCTTCGGTGTCGCCCGGTGTCTGCGAGCGGTGAGCATCGCTACTGCTGAAGCTGGCCCAGCGTGACCTCGGCGGAGGCGGTCTTTCCGCCACGGTCGTAGACGATGGTCGCCTTCGACCCGGCGGCGAGCGCGCGGACCTGAGCCGTGAGGTCGGTGGCGTTGGTGATCGGAACGCCGTTGAAGGACGTCACGACGTCGCCCTTGCGCAGGCCCGCGGCGGCAGCGGCACCGCCCGAGGTCACCTCCGCGATGTACGCTCCGGCGGTCGTCGCGCCCTCCTGCGTGGCGGCATCACGCACCCCCGCGCCGAGCAGACCATGAGTGGCGGTGCCGTTCTTGATCAGGTCGTCGGTGATGCGCTTGACGATGTCGGACTCGATCGAGAAGCCGACACCGATCGAGCCGGACTGGCCGCTCGAGCTCGAGCCGCCGGCCGAGGCGATGGCGACGTTGATGCCGATCAGTTTGCCGTTGCCGTCCACGAGAGCGCCGCCGGAGTTGCCGGGGTTGATCGCGGCATCCGTCTGGATCACCGCGATCGAAATGGAGCTCTGCGGAGTGGCCTGCTGCCGCCCCTGACCGAAGTCGAACTGGAACGGCGAACCGTTGCCGTCGCCCTGCTGCGGGGTCTGGTCCTGCGTGTCGCCCTTCGGCGCCGCCGACGAGGCGATCTGGATGGATCGGTTGAGCGCGCTGACGATGCCGGTGGTCACCGTGTTCGACAGCCCCAGTGGCGCACCGACGGCGACCGTCGCGTCGCCGACGTTGAGCTTGGACGAATCGCCGAACTCGATCGGCGTCAGTCCCGATGCGTCGGTGAGCTTGATCACCGCGAGATCGTAGGTCGGATCGGTGCCGACGATGGTCGCCGCGTACACCTTGCCGTCGGATGCGGTGACCGACAACTTGGCATCGCCGGACTGACCGTCGAGGGTGACGACGTGCGTGTTCGTCACCACGTACCCGTCGGAGGTGAGCACGACGCCGGATCCGGTGCCGCCCGAGGAACCGGCCGTCGCCGAGATCGTGACCACGCTCGGGACGACCTTCGCGGCGATCGCCGTCGTCTGGTTGACCGACGCCGTGTTGTTCACCGTGACCGTGGACGGGGCTCCGTTGACCACCGTCTGCGACTGCGGCAGGAACGACGCCCCCGCCGCCGCGCCGCCGATGCCGGCCGCACCGCCGACGAGCGCCGCGGCGACCATGATGCCGACGATCTTTCCGGCGCCGAGCTTTGCGGACGGCGCGTGTTCGGGCCTCGTGGTCGCAGCCGGGTACGCGGCGGTGGGCTGCGCGCCGAAGGCGGAGGTGCCGAATGCCGCGCCGGAGTAGGACGGGGCCGGGTACGCGGTGTGGGGAGCCTGAGGGCTCGTCGCGTGAGCGGACGGCGCGGTCGGGGCCGTGTAGGGCGCCTGCGCGGCGTAACCGGCGTTGTGCTCCGGCGCGCCGACGGGCGCGGGAGGCGCCGTCGGGGCTGCTTCCGGTGAGCTCTGGGCCGCGTGCGTGGCCGACTGCTCGGGCAGCGGCGGACGCTCCGGCGCGGTCTCACGCTGCTGCGCGGCATCGATGCCCTGCGCGGCGTCATCCTGCGGTTCGCTGTTGGTGGGGGTGTTCTCGCTCATGTGTGCTTCCTTCTTCCCAAGACCTGACCAGGATGTCGCGCGATTCTGTGTGTTGCTTATGCCCGCACCTCGCCCAGCCTATGCATGTAGCCTGAGCGCGATGCGAGAGATTCCCGGCACGTGGCGCCGCACGGCACAGGGCGCGGGACTACTGTCCGCATCGGGAGTCGCCGCCCCGACGATCTTCGCGGAGATGAGTGCGCTGGCCGCACAATCGGGGGCGATCAACCTCGGCCAGGGTTTCCCCGACGAGGACGGCCCCGCCGTGGTTCTGGAGGCGGCCCGCGCGGCCATCGCGAACGGACGCAATCAATACGCGCCTGGTCGCGGCGTCCCCGCCCTGCTCCAAGCGATCGCCGCGCATCAGGCGCGCTTCTACGGGCTCACCGTTGATCCCGACCGCGAGGTCGTGACGACCGCGGGAGCGACCGAGGCGCTGGCCGCCACATTGCTGGCGCTGATCGATTCCCCTGCGGACGAGGTCGTCGTCTTCGAGCCCTACTACGACGCGTACGCGGCCATCGTGGCGCTGACCGGCGCGCGACTGGTCACCGTGCCGCTGCGATGGCCCGACTTCCAGCCCGACCTCGACCTCCTTGCGGCCGCCGTGACCGACCGCACGCGGATCATCCTGGTGAACGATCCACACAATCCGACCGGCGCCGTCTTCTCCGCGGACGTGCGCGCCGAGATCGTCCGGCTGGCAGAGCATCACGACGCTCTCATCGTCACGGACGAGGTGTACGAACACCTCGTCTTCGACGGCGCCCATGTTCCGATCGCGACAGATCCCGCAGCCGCAGAGCGCACCCTGTCGATCTCCTCCGCGGGCAAGACGTTCTCTACCACGGGATGGAAGATCGGGTGGATCACCGGTCCCGCCGACCTGATCGACGCCGTCCTGGCGGTCAAGCAGTTCCTCACCTACGTCAGTACGACGCCGTTCCAGGACGCCGTCGCCGTCGGGCTCGGGCTTCCCGACGCCGTGTTCGCCGGTATCGCGGCCACGCTGCGGGCAAAACGCGACCGACTCGCCGAAGGGCTGAACGCCGCTGGGTTCACGGTGTCGACGCCAGCCGGTTCGTACTTCACGGTGGCGGATGCCGCGGCGCTGATGGAACCGGGAATCGACGCGGCCCAGTTCTGCCGCGAGCTGCCGGCACGCGCGGGTGTCGTGGCAATTCCGCTCACGGCGTTCGTCGCTCCCGAACACCGCCCCGACTATGCCACGCTGGTGCGCTTCGCTGCCTGCAAACGGATGGACGTCATCGCCGAGGCAAGCCGCCGACTGGCGCTGATCAGCGCGGCTCGACCCTGAACCGCCGCAACTGCAGCGCCGGGTTGACGCGCCGGACACGGTCGATGGTGCCGGCATCCGCAAAACCGACCGCGACATCCGTCGCCGTTCCGATCCCGGCGATCTCGACGCCCTGAGGGTCCACGACCACCGAAGCGCCCACGCCCAGCGGCGGCGGGTGATCGGCGCCGGCGACATACAGGGTGTTCTCAATGGCACGCGCGTGCAGAAGCGTCCGCCAGTGGTGCTCCTTCAGCGGTCCCCTGACCCACTCCGCAGCCACCAGGATCACGTGGGCGCCCGCGTCGGCGAGCACGCGCCCCACCTCCGGAAAGCGCAGGTCGTAGCAGGTCATGAGCGCCATCGTCAGACCGCCCACGTCGAAGGTCTCGGGAGCGCTGACCGGTGCCGGTTCGACCCAATCGGACTCTCGCTGTCCGAATGCGTCGTAGAGGTGAAGCTTGCGCGAGACGGCCCGCACTCCCGCAGCGTCCACGGCAACCACCGTGTTTCGCACGCGGTCGGCCGCGCCGCGTTCGACCAGGCCGGCGACCACCACGACACCGCGATGTGCCGCGATCTCCGTCAGCCCTGCGACGAATGCTCCGTCCAGGTCCTCCGCGTTGGCAGCGAGCGTGGGATCGAACGGATCGACGAAGTAGCTCGCGTACTCGGGGAAGAGCACCACCGCGGCGCCACGAGCGGCGGCCTCGCCGCTCAGCTCGTCGATGACGCGGAGGTTGTCGGCTTTGTCCGCCGTGGGCGCGAACTGGGCGACGGCGACACCCACGGCATCCGTTCTCATCGGTGGTGTCCTCTCGGAGGGCGGCCGGGCGTTCGTCCCATCCTCCCCGACCACCGCGTCGGGAGCAATGACCGGCCGTACCCGCCCGTGTACTCCGGCACGCGAAACCCGTGTTAGGCTATTCCTTGTGCCGCGGGGTGGAGCAGCTCGGTAGCTCGCTGGGCTCATAACCCAGAGGTCGCAGGTTCAAATCCTGTCCCCGCAACCAATCGATCGGATGTGTCATCCGGTCAACGAAGAAGGCGTCCCGATCGGGACGCCTTCTTCGTTTCTGAGCCCGACGCGCGACTCAGTCGACCATCGCGTCGTCCATGTCGTCGAGGAAGCGGGCGATCGCACGCAGCTCGTCATCGCTGTAGGCGTCCATGACATCGCGCATCTTCGCCATGCGCGCGCCGAGATGGCGATAGAACTCGCTCCGGGCGCGGTCGGTGAGCACGACGATGCGGGCGCGCCGATCGGCCGGGTGAGGACGGCGTTCGATGTGTCCCCGCTCGGCGAGGCGATCGAGAAGCTTCGTCGTCGAGGCCGTCGAGATCGCGAGGTGTCTCGCGATCTCATGGGGCGACACCCACTCACCCCGCTGCTCTCGCACGATCAGCATGCGCAGCGCCGCCAGATCGGATCCGTTCATGTCCATGTCGCTGCGCAGCACGCCGTGCATGCGGTCCATAGAATCGCTGAACGAGCGCACGGCGACGAGCGCGTCGCGCACGAGCTGGTCGCGGTCTGTCGTCGGGATCCATCGGTCTGTCACGCTGGACACCCCCTCACTCGAAAGGTAGTATCCCTTAAAATCGCTAGCTAAACTAGCAATAAGGAGAAGATCGTGTCCCCGACAGAATACGTGGTCCTGCTCGACGACAACGGGGATGAGATCGGCACGGCACCCAAGGCGAGCGTCCACGGCACCGACACCGCACTCCACCTCGCATTCTCCTGCCACGTGTACAACTCGCGCGGCGAAACCCTGGTCACACGCAGAGCGCTCGACAAGAAGACCTGGCCGGGGGTGTGGAGCAACTCCTTCTGCGGACACCCGCGACCGGCAGAGCCGGTGATCGACGCAGTGCACCGCCGCGCGGAGCAGGAGCTCGGTGTCGCCCTGCGCGACGTGCAGATCGCCCTGCCGCTCTTCCGCTACCGCGCGGTCGATGCGAGCGGCATCGTCGAGCATGAGATCTGCCCGGTCTACACCGCTCTCGTCGACGACGAACCGCGACTGAACCCGCTTGAGGTCGCCGAGGCCCGTTGGGTCGATCCATCCGATCTCGCCGTCTCGCTGCGGGCGACCCCCTGGGCTTTCAGCCCGTGGCTGGTGCTCCAGGCCGAGCAGCTCGGCGTCTTCGAAGAAGCCAGCGTGCGGAGAGCGTCGTGATCACGCTCCTCGACGACGACGCGCGGCAGAGCATCGACGCCGCCGTCGGCGGCGCGCTCGAGCGCCTCGAACGGCGGGCCGCGCCGCTCGGCGATGGCGCCCGGGCGCTGGCAGCCGCTACCGCCGCGGCCACCGCCGACGGCAAGCGCCTGCGGCCGGCGCTCGTCGTCGCGGCGTACCGCGCGTTCGGCGGGTCGTCCGACGCCGCCGATGCGGCCGTCTGGGACGTCGCCGTCGCCCTCGAGCTGCTGCACACCGCCTTCGTCGTGCACGACGACCTCATCGATCGCGATCTGGAGCGACGCGGCATCCCGAACGTCGCGGGTCGCTTCCGCACTCGTGCGCAAGCTTTCGGAGCGTCGGGCGACCAGGCGGCGACCGTCGGCGACGCCGCGGCCGTGCTCGCCGGCGATCTCCTGCTGTTCGAGGCCAGCCGACTGGTCGCGTGCGCCCCCGTGGATGCTCCGACCCGCGTCGCCCTGCTTCAGATTCTCGACGACGCGATCCTCGTCTCGGCATCCGGCGAGCTCGCCGACGTCGAGCACGCCGCCCGCGCGGACTATCCCGAAACCGACGCGCTGCTCGGCGCCGCCCACGACAAGACGGCCGCCTACTCGTTCGAAGCACCACTGCTGGCCGGAGCGGTGATGGCCGGGGCGACCGATGCCGCCCGCGCGCAGCTCTCGCTCGCCGCGGCCGACCTCGGGCTCGCCTTCCAGCTGGTCGACGACCTCATCGGGACGTTCGGCTCACGTCGCCAGGCCGGCCGCGACCCGGGGGCCGACCTTCGCGAAGCCAAGCGCACTCCTCTCATCGCGCTCGCGCGCGACACCGCCGCCTGGCCGCGGGTCAGCTCGGCTCTCGCCGTCGCGCATACGGGTCCGATCGCCGTGCGGCGCGCACAGCGCGAACTCGAGGCCAGCGGCGCACGCGACGACCTGGTCGCCCTCATTCACGATCGCCTCAGCCGAGCCCGCTCGCGGGCCGCGTCGCCGTCGCTGCCGCCTGCCGCCGTCGCGCTGCTGGCCGAAGTCGCGAACACGGTCGAGGGGCGCATCCCGTGAGCGGTGGATCCTTGTACGACCGGTGCGCGCAGGACGCGGCCGCGACCGTGATCACGGCCTACTCGACGTCGTTCGCGCTGGCATGCCGCCTGCTCGGCCCGCGCGTGCGCACGCATGTGCGCAGCGTCTACGCACTCGTACGGGTCGCGGACGAGGTCGTCGACGGCGCGGCCGAGGCGACCGGCCTGCCGGCACCCACCCAGCGGCTGCTGCTGGACGAGCTCGAAGCCGAGACGCTGGCGGCGGTCGCGCGCGGCTTCAGCACCAACCTCATCGTTCACGCGTTCGCGTTGGCGGCGCGCGAATGCGGGATCGGCCATGATCTCATCCGCCCCTTCTTCGCCTCCATGCGCACCGACCTCACGCGCACGCAGCATGACGACGCCTCGCACGACGCCTACGTGTACGGGTCGGCGGAGGTGGTCGGTCTGATGTGCCTGCAGATCTTCGTCAACGCCGGTCGCAGCACGCCGCTGAGCCCCGACCCGACGCTGGTCGAGGGCGCCCGCCGCCTCGGCGCCGCCTTCCAGGACGTCAACTTCCTCCGCGACCGCGCGGACGACGAGAACCGACTGGGCCGTGACTACCTCGGCCTCCAGGACGGACACCGGGACCGGATCGCCGTCCTCGACCGCATCGACGCCGACCTGGATGCCGCGGCCCGGGCGATCGCCGACCTGCCCGTCGACTGCCGGCGCGCGGTGACGACCGCACACGGGCTGTTCGCCGAGCTGGCCCGCCGCCTGCGCGACGACGACGAGACCGTGCGCGTCTCGGTGCCCACTCCCGTCAAAGCAACCATCGCGGCTCGCGCCCTCGCCGGCCGCCCCCCGAAACGGAGCACCCCATGAGCCGCACGGCCCTGGTCATCGGCGGAGGCATCTCCGGGCTCGCGACCGCCGCCCTGCTCGCGCGCGACGGCTGGAGGGTCGACCTCCACGAGGCCGCGGATGAGGTGGGCGGGCGCGCGGGCTCGTGGGAGAGCGATGGCTTCCGCTTCGACACCGGACCGAGCTGGTATCTCATGCCGGAGGTCTTCGATCACTTCTTCCGCCTGTGCGGCACGACGGCGGCCCAGCAGCTCGATCTCATCCCACTGACCCCCGCCTATCGTGTCTACCCCGAGCCCGACGGCGACGCATCCAGCACCCCGATCGATGTCGTGTCGGGTCGCGCTCAGGCGCGGGAGCTCTTCGAGAGCCGGGAGCCCGGGGCCGGAGCCCGCCTCGACGAGTACCTCGACTCGGCGCACGATGCGTACGAGCTTGCCGTGTCGCGATTCCTGTACGACACCTACGCCTCCACCAAGGGTCTGCGATCCCCGGCCGTCGCCGGCCAGCTCCCCCGCCTCGCCCCCCTGCTCACCCGCTCGCTCCACGATCACGTCGCACGCCGCTTCTCCGATCCCGTCCTTCGCCAGATCCTGGGCTATCCGGCCGTCTTCCTCGGGTCGTCACCCTTCGACGCACCGAGCCTGTATCACCTCATGAGCCACCTCGATCTGGACGAAGGGGTCCTCTACCCACAGGGCGGCTTCACGGAGGTCATCGCGGCCGTCGCCCGTGTCGCCGAGGCCCAGGGCGCCACGCTGCACACGTCGTCGCCGGTGGCGGAGATCCTCACTCAGGACGCGCGCGCGATCGGCATCCGCCTGGCCGACGGAACGGTGCACGAGGCCGACATCGTCGTCTCCTCGGCAGACCTGCACGCGACCGAGACGACGATGCTGCCCGCGTCGTTGCAGACCTACCCGCAACGGTGGTGGCGACGACGCAATCCGGGCCCGGGCGCCCTCCTGCTGCTGCTCGGCGTCGAGGGCGAACTGCCGGAGCTGGCTCACCACACGCTGCTGTTCGCCCGCGACTGGCAGAAGAACTTCGGCGACGTGTTCGGCCGCGACACGCGCATCCCCGACCCCGCCTCGCTCTACGTGTGCCGCCCGTCGGCCACCGACCCGACGGTGGCACCGGTCGGCAGCGAGAACCTGTTCGTACTCGTTCCGATGCCCGCCGACCCGTCGCTCGGGCGCGGTGGGATCGGTGGAGAAGGAGCGCCCCTGATCGAGGAAGCCGCGGATCGCGTCATCGCCCAGATCGCCGCATGGACCGGCATCCCGGACCTCGCGGCCCGCATCCGCGTGCGACGCACGATCGCGCCGGCCGACTTCGAAGCCGATCTGGGGGCGTGGCGTGGCGGTGCTCTGGGGCTCGCGCACACTCTTGCTCAGAGCGCCGTCTTCCGACCTCGCAACGCATCGCGAAAGGTCGGCGGACTGTTCTACGCCGGCACGTCGGTGCTGCCGGGCATCGGCCTTCCGATGTGCCTGATCTCCGCCGAACTGGTCGTCAAACGGCTTCGCGGCGACGACGGCGCGGCCCGCCTGCCAGAACCGAGCGGTGTCGGGGCAGGACGGGGCGTCGGCCCCGGCCGAGACGACGCCTGAGATGCCCGGCGCCTATCTGCTCATCCTCCTGGTGTCGCTGGGAGGGATCATCGTGCTGGATGCGCGCTTGCGACTCGTGCTGTGGCCGGCGGCCGGGCCCGTCGGTCCGACGAGGGGGCGCGCCATCGCCGCGGTCCTCGTCGGGACCGTGTTCTTTCTCGCCTGGGATGCCGTCGGCATCGCCACCGGTGTGTTCGTCAAGGGCGACAGCCCCTATCTTCTGGGGATCGACCTGGCCCCGCACCTTCCGATCGAAGAACCGGTCTTCCTCGCCTTCCTGTGCTATCTGGCGCTGGTCGTCCACGCTGCCGTGCTCCGGGTGCTGACCGCACGGGGCGGGAGGGTGCGGAAGGCGCTATGACGTACGCCCTGATCGTCGCGCCGTTCACCGTCCTCGGGCTGCTCGCGTTCGCCGCGACGGCTCGCCGTCCGGCACTGCGCAGGCGGCTGGCGGCAAGCGTCGTGACGGCCGTGATCCTCGTCGTACTCACCGTGATCTTCGACAACGCGATGATCGCGGCGGGCCTGTTCACCTACCCCGACGCGCTCATCAGCGGCATCCGTGTGGGCCTGGCACCCATCGAGGACCTGTCCTACCCGATCGTGGCCGCCTTCGCCGTCCCGGCCATCGCTGAGCTTCTCCGCCCGCGTCGACGCGTCCCTCCCGCCCCGACCGACACCGAGACGGAGCCCGCACGATGACCGCGACCGCCACCGCACGCCAGCTCCTGGTCTCTTCCCGACCGGTCAGCTGGGTCAACACGGCCTACCCCTTCGCGGCGGCCACCGTCCTCACGACCGGAAGGATCGATGCGACCCTCATCGTCGGCACCGTCTTCTTCCTGATCCCCTACAACCTGGCGATGTACGGGATCAACGATGTCTTCGACTACGAGTCCGATCTGCGCAACCCCCGCAAGGGTGGCGCCCACGGCGCCGTGCTCGAGCGTCGCCTGCACGCCACCACGCTCTGGGCGGCCGCTCTGTCGTGCCTGCCGTTCGTCGTCTACCTCGTACTGGTCGGCACACCCATCTCCTGGCTGGTGCTCGCGATCAGCCTCTTCTTCGTCGTCTTCTACTCCGCGCCGCCGCTTCGTCTGAAAGAACGTCCCGTCGCGGACTCGATGACCAGCAGCATCCACTTCTTCTCCCCCGCCGTGTACGGGTTGGTGCTCGCCGGCGCGACGTGGACGTGGCAGCTGAGCGCCGTGATCGTCGCCTTCGCCCTCTGGGGCATCGCCTCACACGCTTTCGGGGCCGTGCAGGACGTCGTGGCGGATCGAGAGGCCGACATCTCGTCCATCGCGACGGTCTTCGGTGCCCGCACCACCGTCCGCCTCGCAATCGCCGGCTACGCCGCCGCGGGCATCGTGATGCTCGGCGCCGCATGGCCGGGCCCACTGGCAGCGGTACTCGCGCTGCCCTACATCGTCACCGTCTGGCCGTACCGCAACGTCGCGGACCAGGATGCCGAGCGTGCCACCCGCGGGTGGGATCGCTTCCTCTGGCTCAATCAGTTCACGGGCTTCGCGGTCACGCTGCTGCTGATCTGGTACGCGCTCGGCCGCTGACGACCCCGGCGCGCGCATCCTCACGCGACCACGCAGAAGGGCCGGAGGCATCACGCCCCCGGCCCTTCGCTCCTGCGTGCGAACTCAGCCCTGACCCTCCAGCTGGATCAGCTTCTGCAGCGCCGCCGTCAGCCGTGCGTCCGCTTCGCCGTACTTCGTCCAGTCGCCCTGCGTCAGGGCGCTCTGCCGATCCAGCATCGCCTGCTGCGCGTCCTTGAGCGCCGCCTGGAACTCGACGCTGGTCCCGGTGCCGCCGCCGGTCGCACCCGAGCCGGACCCCGAGCCGGCGGTCGCAGAGGGGCTCGGCGTCGCCGACGGGGTGACGTCGCCGTCCCCGGCGCTCGCGCCCGAGTCGCCACCGAACAGTTTGTCGAGCGCATCTTGGAGCGTGCTCTCGAAGGCGACCTGGTTACCGAAGGCCACGAGCACCTTCTGCAGCGTCGGAAGCTTCGTCGAGCCGGACGACTGCACGAACACCGGCTGGACGTAGAGCAGTCCCCCGCCGACCGGCAACGTCAAGAGGTTGCCGTTGATGACATCCGACTGTCCCTGTTTCAGAATGTTGATGAACGCAGACACGCTCGGATCGGCGTCGAACGTGTTCTGCACCTGTCCGGGTCCGGGCACCGGCGTCTCGGCGTTGATCTCCAGCATGCGCAGCTTGCCGTAGTTCGGACTCTTCACGCCCGCCGTGGCCCCGGCATCCGAGTCCACCGACAGGTACCCCATGAGCACGTTGCGGGTGTCGTCACCGCCCGGGATGAACGTCGTGAACATGGAGTAGCTCGCGGCATCCTGTCCCGGCATCTTCATCGTCAGGTAGTACGGCGGCTGGAGCACCGGGTTCTTCTGCGTGGGATCGTTCGGGGTCTTCCAGGCGTTGTCGCGCTGGTAGAACGAGCCCGCGTCGTCGACGTGGTAGGTGCCCAGCATCGCGCGCTGCACCTTGAACAGGTCGGTCGGGTAGCGCACGTGGCTCATGAGGTCGGCGCTCATGTCCGACAGCGGCTTGACCGTCGAGGGGTAGATCTTCTGCCACGCCTTCAGCAGCGGATCGGTGTCGTCCCACGCGTACAGGGTCACCTTGCCGTCATACGCATCGACGGTGGCCTTGACGGAGTTGCGAATGTAGTTGACGTCGTCGAGGGCCACCCGCGGCGTGGTGTTCGTCGTATCGCTGATCGCATCGCGAAGGCTCACGATCGACGAGTACGGGTAGTTGGCACTCAGCGTGTAACCGTCGACGATCCAGACGATGCGTCCGTCGACGACCGACGGGTACGGGTCGTTGTCGAGCTCCAGGTACGGCGCGACCTTGTTCACCCGGTCGATCGGATCGCGATCGTAGAGGATCTGCGAGTCCGCGTTGATGCCGTCGGAGAGCAGGATGTCGGTCGACTGGAACTTCAACGAGTAGATCAGGCGGTTGAACGGGTTGCCCACGTTCGGCCCGCCGTTGCCCTGGAACGTCGTCTTCGTCTGGGCGGCATCGCCCGTGCCCCGCGGGTAGTCCAGCTCGATGTCGGGCGTGCCCTCCGGCGCACCCACGATCGAGTACGGCGGCGAGTTCTCGCCGAAGTAGATGCGCGGCTCATACTTCTCGCTCGTGGTGAGCGCGCCCGTGGTCGGGATGCCGCGCTCGATGAAGACGGGGTTGCCGTCGGCCGTGCGCTCGTTGCCCTTGGCCGCGACCATGCCGTAACCGTGGGTGTAGACGAGCGTCGAGTTGTACCAGGAGGCGGCCTGTCCGAGCTGGGCCATGTTCAACTCGCGCACCGAGACGACGGTGTCCTGCGACTTGCCGTCGATCTGATAGCGGTCGACGTCGAGCGGGTTGGTGAACTGGTAGTACGCGCGGTACTGCTCGATCTGGCGCACCGTGGGCGAGATGATGGCGGGGTCCATGATGCGGATCGACGCCGTCGTCTGGGCGTCGGAGCGCAGCTGGCCGGGGGCGACGTTCGTGACCGCCTGGAAGTCGCTCTTGGTCAGGCCGTCGATGCCGTACGCCTTCTTCGTGGCGTCGATGTTGCGCTGGTAGTACGTGCTCTCCAGGGTCTCCTGGTTGGGACGCACCTGCAGGTTGGTCACGACCCACGGATACGCAACGCCGACGACCAGCGCCGAAACGACGAGAAGGCCCACACCGATCAGCGGGAACCGCCACCGGCCGATGATCGCCGTCACGAAGAAGAGAACGGCGACGATCGCGGCCGCGATGGCGATGATCGTGAGGCCGGGGATGACCGCGTGGTCGTCGACGTAGCTGGCGCCGGTGATGCGATCGCTCTGCTGCGTCAGCGTCTTGTAGCGGTCGAGCCAGATGCTCACGCCCTGCACGAGCAGGTAGAGGCCCGCGAGCACCGCAAGCTGGATGCGCGCGGCCTTCGAGATGCGCAGCTCGCGCTGCCCGATGCGCACCGACCCGTACAGATACGCCACGAGCGCCGACAGCAGCAGCGAGACGAGCAGCACGGCAGAAGCGAACCCGAGGACCGAACTGAAGAATGGCAGCGAGAACATGTAGAACCCGGTGTCCATCTGGAACTGCGGGTCCAGGTCGCCGGTATCGACGCGATTGAACCACAGCCAGACCGTCTCCCACTGCGCCGAGGCGGCGAAGCCCGCAAAGAAGCCGAAGAAGACCGGGATGCCCCACATCGCCAACCGACGAAGCGGCTCCACGACCTCCTGGTAGTGATCGAGCTGAGACGTCAGCCGGGCATAGACCGGACGCAGTCGGTAGGCGAGCTGGATCGCGATGAACACGGGCACCGCCATCGCCAGGAAGCCGACGACGAACATGATCACGCGCGCCGTCCACTGCGTCCACAGGACGCTCGAGAACCCGAGCTGGTCGTACCAGAGCCAATCGGCGTAGAGGCTCGCGAAGACGAAGAAGCCCACCACGACGACCGCGATGACCGCGAGCGTGATGGCAATCGCGCGACGGACGGGGTTCGGCGTGGCCTGATTCGGCGCTGAGGTCGTGGTCACACCACCATCCTAGGTGGGGTGATTCTGGCGGGACGCCGACCAACCTTCCAGGATGCCGTGAGCTCAGCGGCAGGTCGGCAGCGCGTCGAGGTCGCCCTTGTCGCGGATCGTCGACAACACCTGCAGCGAGTCCTTGAGCGTGGCGACCGAGAAGACGCGAAGACCGGACGGAACGTGACCGACCACTTCGTCGCAGTTATCTCTGGGGGCGAGGAAGTACGTCGCTCCGGCGCCGACCGCGCCGTACATCTTCTGGCGGATGCCACCGATCGGCCCGACGGTGCCGGCGGCGTCGATCGTCCCGGTGCCGGCGACCTGCGCGCCGCCGTTGAGGTTCCCATCGCTGAGCGTGTCGATGATCCCCAGGGCGAACATCATGCCGGCGCTGGGCCCGCCGACGTTGTTGAGCTGGAGGGTGACGTCGATCGGGAAGTCGTAGTCGTGCATCGTCGAGATGCCGACGAGCCACGTGCTCTTGCCGTCGACGGTCGCCTGCTTGGGGGTCACCTCGACGTTCTCGCTCGCGCCGGAGCGCTCGATCGCGAGTCGCACGGGAGCGCCCGCACCGGCGTTGATGATGGTGCGCAGTTGATCGGTCTCGGTGATCGCCTGACCGTTCGCGCTGCGGATGACGTCACCCTTCTGCAGGATGCCTTGCGCTGCGGAGTCGTCGGTGAGTGCGTAAACCTCCACCATCGGCTTGACGTCGTAGCCGAGCTGCGTGAGAGCGGCAGCCGTCGCCTCCTTCTGCGAGTCGACCATCATCACCGCGCTCTCCTGGTTGCGCTGCTGCGTCGTCTGCCCCTGCGGGAAGACGTCGTCCAGCGGCAGCACCGCCTTCGCGGGGTCGAACCAGGCGAGGGCGAGCTCGAACCACGACGGGGTGCGTTCGCGATTGCCGACGACCTGCACCGTCAGCAGGTCCAGTGCACCGGAGGTGGGGAAGGTCGGCGCGCCTTTCACGGTGATCAGCGGCACATCGGCGCCCGAGGAGTCCGGGGCCGACCCCAGCGTGTTGAAGACGGGGCCCGGACGCTGAATGACGTAGGTGCTCGGCAGCAGTGTGAGCGTCAGCAACGCCACGAGGGCGACAGCGAGAGCCCAGACTCCGACGCGCAGGGGGCGGGACACCGGACGGCGGCGAGCGGGCACGACGGTCGTGCCCTCGTCGAACAGTGCCACAGCAGATCCTCCCGGCCGATCGTTCGCGATCGGCGTACACGGGACATCCTCCGTGGCGGGCCGAGGCGGCCGTGCGGGGAAGTCCAGCCATTAGCGTAGAACGCGACGGTATCCGCCTGCTGAAAGGCGCCTGATATGGCTGATGAGACTCCCGACCGCCCCGAAGACGACTTCCAAGAACTGCTGCGGAACCTGCTCGGTGGTGGAGGCGCAGGCCTTGACCCCGAACAGCTCGAGAGCCTCTCGCGCATGGGCGTGGATCCCGCCATGCTGCAGCAGATGATGGCGCAGATGCAGCACGCCTTCGCCACCGGCAGCGATGACGGCATCGACTGGAGCGCGGCGAAGACGCAGGCTCTGCACCTGGCGAACAAGGACGGGCTCGGTATCACGACGGGCGCTCGCCACGACTTCGATCAGGCCTTCGCCCTCGCAACCCTCTGGCTGAGCGAGGCCACGACGATCTCGGACCTTGCGGCCCCGGCGCAGGCGATGACCCGCGGACAGTGGGTCGAGACGACGCTTCCGGTCTGGCAGGAGCTCGCCGAGCCCGTCGCCGACTCGATCGCGGGGGCCCTGACGGCCGCGATCGACGAGCAGACCCCGGAGGAGATGCGACAGCTCGTCGCCGGAGCGGGCACGTTCATGCGACGCGTGGGCGGTTCGCTGTTCGCCGCTCAGCTCGGCGGCGTCATCGGACGCCTGTCGCAGGAGGTGGTGTCCGGCGGCGATGTCGGCATTCCCGTCATGCCCGACGGCGTCGCGGCGATCCTGCCGCAGAACTTCGCCGACTTCGGCCGTGACCTGGACGTGACCGACGACCAGCTCGCGCTGTATCTCGGAACCCGTGAGCTCGCGCACGCTCGCCTCTTCCGCCACGCCCGATGGCTGCGGCTGCACGTGATCACCCAGGTGACCGAGTTCGCCCGCGGCATCCACGTCGACACCACCGCCCTCGAAGACCTCGCGTCGCGCTTCGACCCGTCCTCACCGGAGGAGCTGCGCTCCGCCCTCGAGTCCGGGGCGCTGCTTCCTCAACGCACGCCCGCGCAGGATGCCGCGCTTGTTCGGCTCGAGAACCTCCTGGCGACCATCGAAGGCTGGGTGGATGTCGTGACCGCCGACGCGACCTCGCGCCTTCCCGCCGCGGCGAAGATCGCCGAGGCCGTGCGTCGCCGGCGAGCCGTAGGCGGTCCCGCCGAGCAGGCGATGGCCTCCCTCGTCGGGTTGGAGCTGCGCCCGCGACGACTGCGCGAAGCGGCGGCGATGTGGCGCGCCGTGACGGATGCCGTGGGCATCGAGGCCCGCGACCGACTCTGGGACTACCCCGACCTCATGCCGGGGGCGAGTGACATCGACGACCCGCAGGCGCTCGTGGCGCGTCTGGTGGCCCACGAGCGCGGCGAGGACCCCGAACGGGACGCCCTCGACGAGGCGCTGGACGCACTGCTGGCCGAAGCGGCCGAGGAGGCGGAGCACGCCACCGGCGAACCCGGCGCGCAAGCCTCCGACGACGACGGTCCGGAGGATCCGCGCCCGGTGTGATCCGACGAGGCCTCCTCCCCCTCACGGGTCTGGACACCCGCACGTGTCGCGGCTGTGGAAAGTCGCGGCACGGGGGCCCGTCTCGCCTCAGAATCGGGACATGCTCCGCTTGGCCGCTTCGTCCCCGCCGCTGTGGCGCACGCCCTCGAGTCTCCAGCTCGGCACGGATCCGGCGATCCGCGTCGACGGCGTGCTCCCTTGGCAGGAGCGCCTCCTCGACGCCCTTGCCGACGGCGTGGCCGATGCGGGACTGGGACCTCTGGCACGCAGCTTCGGGGCCACGGCCGCGGAGGCCGCGGAGTTCACGGGACGAATCGAGCAGGCCCTCATCCGAGAACCACCGACCCCGCGTGCCGTGCGGGTGGAGGTGCCCGAGTCGCTGACGAGCGCCGAGCGTGAAGCGCTGCTGGCAGGGTGGGACGCCGCAGGCCTGGCGCGCGTCTCGATCAGCACCTGGGCCGTCGACGCGCCGCAGCGCGGGGTGCCGGTGATCGTCGTCGCCGACCGGCTCATGTGCCCGCGCCGCGCCGCGCGGCTCATGCGCGCCGACGTCACCCACATCCCCATCGAGCTCGCCGGTGACCGCGTGCGCGTCGGACCCGTGGTCATCCCCGGTGCGACGGCGTGCACCGCGTGCGAGCACGCACGCCGCACCGCCGAGGACCCGCAGTGGCCGCTCATCGCCGCCCAGTTACTCGGTCGTGATCCGGTGCGCACGGATCCCGGTCTGCTGATCGAAGCCGGAGTCCTCACCGGCCGGCTCCTGCGCGACGCCCTGGACGCGCCCACGGAGCGCTCCGGGCAGGCACACACGAGCATGTCGGTCGGGCTCAGCCTCGCCCACGTCCGGCGGACGTGGCATGCGCACCGGCCGCACGCACAGTGCCTGTGCCGATCTCCTGAAGGAAGCGGGAGCGCTGACGTGAGCGCGATCCCGACCGTTGCGACCAGCTCATCGAGAGGGTACGCGCAGCCCGCGTGACGCCGACGTACGCGAGTCGTCGTTCCTCGTCGATCTCGTCGAAACCGGTGGCGTAGGAGATCGGCAGGAGTCCTTCCGCGAGGCCGAGGAGATGGACGTGATCCCATTCCAGGCCTTTGGCCGCATGCAGCGTGGCGAGTGTCACGGTGCGCAGAGTGGGCTCATGCTGACCACGTCCGCGCACCATCAGCTCGTCGGTGAATGCCCGCAAAGTGGTGCCCTCCGGCGCCTGCTCGGCCAGACGCAGGACGGCTGCGCGTGCCTCCCAGGCGTCACGCAGCGCTCCGCCGGCCGGAGGCGGATCATCGGTCAGGCCGACCGAGCGCAGCACGTCGCGCACCGCCGCGACCAGACCGTTCGGGGTGGGCGCGACGGAGGCGCCCCGCAGCAGCGAGACCGCCTGACGCACTTCGGGCAGATCGAAGAACCGCTTGCCGCCGAGAACGGTCGCGGCGATTCCGCGCGCGGCCAGGGCCGAGAGCACGGGCGCCGATTGCGCGTTGGCTCGATACAGCACGGCGATCTCGTTCGGCTCGATGCCCGACGCGAGCTGGGCGGCCACCGCCGTCGCCACGCCTTCGGCCTCCGCCTGATCGTCGTCATAGGTCGTGACCGAGGGGACCGGGCCCGCAGAACGATCCGACCGCAGCGCGAGGGCGCCCGGTCGGCCGCGCATGAGCGCGTTCGCGACCCCGAGAATCGCGGGGTCGGAGCGATAGTTGCGTTCGAGGCGCACCACGGTGGCCTCCTCGTAGCGGTCCGGGAATCCGAGCAGGTAGCGCGGGTCGGCCCCGGCGAACGAGTAGATGGTCTGGCTCGCGTCGCCGACGACGCAGATATCGCGCCGATCCCCGAGCCAGAGCTCCAGCAGGCGGTGCTGCACGGGCGAGACGTCTTGGAACTCATCGACCGTCAGATGGCGATACTGCTCATGCACCGCGGCTGCGACCCGCGGCTCCGATTCCAGCATCCCGGCGCACGCCAGCAGCACGTCTTCGAAGTCCAGTTGACGCCGCTCGTCCTTGACCTTCTCGTAGCGCCGCTGCAGATCCGCCAGCACCTGCGCATCCAGCGTGTTGCCGAGGCCCTCGGGGTGTGCAGCGGCATCCTGATCGATCGTTCGCATCGCGACCTTCCGCCACTCGATGCGGCTGGCGACGTCGCGCAGGGTGGTGCCGTCCAGACGGAGGCCGAGGCTGTCGGCGGCCTGCCCGAGCACACGCACCTTGTTGTCGATGATCGACGGTGCCGTATCGCGGGCGAGCTGCGGCCAGAAGAAGTTCAGTTGCGCCAGCGCGGTCGCGTGAAACGTGCGCGCCGCGACCCCTTCGACGCCGAGCGCCCGAAGACGCCCGCGCATCTCCCCCGCCGCCTTCGCCGTGAAGGTCACCGCCATCACCCGCGACGGTGAGTAGGCGCCGGTGTCGACCCCGTGGGCGATGCGGTGGGTGATCACGCGTGTCTTGCCGGTGCCGGCTCCCGCGAGCACGCAGACCGGTCCACGCAGCATCGCCGCCGCGACCCGCTGCTCGTCGTCGAGGCCCTCAAGCGCACGTCCGCTCACGCCGGGTCCCCCGCCCAGTCGGCGATCAGGCGGTGCGCGATGGACGTCGTGCCGGGAAGCAGGATATCGCCGTCGCCGCGCAGCGCCGCACGGATCTCCTCGCGCGAGATCCACCGCACGTCGACGATCTCCTCGCCGTCGGCGCGAGCCGCGGACATGTCCGCCGCCGTCGCATGGAAGCCGAGCATGAGTGACCGAGGGTAGGGCCAGGACTGAGACCCCCGGTACTGCAGCGCCTCGACGAGCACGCCGGCTTCCTCCTGCACCTCGCGGACGATCGCCGATTCCAGCGACTCCCCCGCCTCGACGAAGCCCGCGAACGTCGAGTAGAGATTGCGATCCGCCCACAGCGCGTTCTTGCCCAGCAGCAGCGACGAGCCGTCCGGAGAGATCACGGCGACGATGACGGCGGGGTCGGTGCGCGGAAAGTGCTCGCGCCCGCACACCGGACAGTGACGCGCCCACCCACCCGTGCGCTCCTCGGTGCGCGCACCGCAGCGGGAGCAGAAGGGCGCCTCGACCAGCCAACGCCCGAGGGCGACCGCCTCGACGAGCAGCCCGGCGTCCGTGGCCGACATCTCGCCGCCGATCGCGCGCAACGACCCCCACGCGTCGGCGGGATGCGCGGCCACGGGGATGTCCTCGTCGGCGCCGGATGCCGCGAGCAGCACTGCCGCTCCCTCGGCATCCCGCCCGAGGAACGCCCACGACACCCCCTCGCGGATGTGTCCGACGGGTACCGTCAGCAGAGCGCCGTCGCCGTCGAGCGGCGCGCGATCGCCGTGCACCGCGACAACCCGCGTCGGCGCCTCGCCCCGCAGACGCGCGAGCAGATCCGGTGCGCTGCGTTCGTCGGCGCAGCGGTCGATACCGCCGCGCGCAAGCGCGGGAGGACGCACGGGAACAGGCGGCTCAGCCGATGGCGACATCCGGGACCTTCCTCGACGGGCGTGGCGCACACGGGGACGGGGCGCGGCACACCTACCCTGGGGGCATGGCACGCTCACCTCTCACTCTAGCCGCGTCGGTCACGTCGGCCCTTCCCCGCGTCGCGGTGGTCGGTGTGGCGCCGCTGACCGAGGGCGTCTCCGGCCGCTACGACAGCGCCATCGCCACGCTCGACGACGGCCGGCGGGTCGTGGTGCGTGTGCCCGTCAACGACCAGGCGGAGCAGGATCTGCTGTCCGAGGCGCGTGCCCTGACGTCGCTGACCGCCGGCGTGCGGGGTGTGCTGCCGTTCGGCGCCCCCGATGTTCTGGGCCAGACGACGGTCGACGGTCGCAGCGCCCTCGTCCAGACGCTGCTGCCGGGCTATCGGGTCGATGCGGCCCACGTGCCCGCGGGGCGGGGCGTCGCCACCGCTCTGGCCGCCGCGATCGCGGCGGTCCACGATCTCCCGGTGACCGTGATCCGTGACGCGGGACTGCCCATGCGGACCTCCGCGCAGGTGCGCGACGACGCCGAGCGCCTCCTGGATCGGGCGGAAGCGACCGGGCTCCTGCCCTTCGGGCTGCTGCGACGCTGGAGCACCGCTATCGGATCCGATCCGCTGTGGCGCTTCGAGACGACCGTCGTTCTCGGCGGGGTCGACCCGGCATCCTTCGTCTTCGAGGACGACGCCGAGGGCACACCCGCCGTCACCGGTCTTCTGAGCTGGGGCGCACTCGGCGTCGGCGATCCGGCGATCGACGTGCGCTGGACGGCGTCGGCCCCGGCTGCTCAAGCCGACGTGCTCGACGAGTACGCGCACCGTTCGCACCGTGCTCCCGACGCCCTCCTCGCCGAGCGCGCCCGGCTGCATGCCGAGCTGGAGTTCGCGAAGTGGCTGGTGCACGGTCACGAAGCCGGGCAGCAGGACGTCGTGCGCGACGCCGTGGCACTGTTGGAGTCGCTCGACGCCAACGTTCGCGACGAACCGGTACGGGCGCGCGACGATGTCACGCTCGATCAGGCGCTTGCGGCGACCCAGCGTGTCCCTGCCGGTGCGGGCGAGGCCGCCGACACCTCGATGCAGACCGACAGCTTCGACCCGGAGACCCTCGCCACCTTCCTCGCCGATGAGAACGCGACGGGGATGGTCGAGACGAGCCGCCTGGACACCGTCGCGATCGAGATGTCGGAGTGGGCGCAGCCGGCGCATCCGTCGACGACGCGGGTTCCGGTGCACACCTCCGACATCCCTGTTCACGATGGCTCCGCGCCCGCGGCCGGTCAGGGCGAGGCAGCCACGCAGGACGCCCCCGGCGAGCCCTCGGCCGACGACATCGACCGCGACACTGCCGCGCGCAACGCTCTGCGCCGCTGGACCGGCACGGCCTGACACCCGGCGCGCGCCGCCGCGACCTCAATCGCGCAGGATGAGGCCTTCCGCGACGTAGAAGAGCACCACATCGATCTGCTCGCGTGCAATGCCGTGCTTCGCGTGGTACGCCTCGCGGTACAGGCGTAGCTGGATCATCCGCTCTTCCCGCTCGGCGGCGGTGCGCGGCGCACGGCCCGTCTTCCAGTCGACGATCTCGATGCGATCGCCGCGCCGGTAGACGGCGTCGAGCTTGCAGATCACGACGTGCGCCCGACCGTCGCCGAGAGCGTCGTCGATCGTGACGTCGATCTCCGTCTCCACTTCCAACGGCCGCAACGATGCCCACTCGGAGGCCAGAAAACGCTCCTGCAGCTCGGCGAGCTCTGTCGATGCCGGACCGCCGTCGGAGACGGCCGCGGTGTCGGATGCGTCCTCATCCCACAGCGCGTCATCGAGCGAGGTGCCGGCGCCCACGACGCCCGAGCGCTGCTCGACCCACGAGTGGAAAGCCGTCCCGAGCCGCGACTGGCGATAGGGACGCTCGGGCAGCGGACGGCGCAGGGCCGGCGCGTCGCCGAGGAAGTCCTTGAAGCGGGATGCCGGGATGCGCACCGGCGCCGCCGGTCGCGCCCTGCGTTCCCGCTCGGCACGCTCGGCGAGCAGGAGGGCGAGTTCAGCCGTGGGCTCGGCCTGCGCAGCTCGTCGTACCTCCTCGGCTGCGGCGGCGACGATGCCGCGCCGGGCCCCGAGGGGATCGAGCGGCCACTGCAGGAGGCGGCGGCGACCCTCGAAGGGGTTGTCGCCCGGGTCGACGTCGGGCACGATCGTCCGGCCCAGAGCAGCGGCCATCTCCTCCAGGAAGGCACTCGGGCGACGCGGCGACTTCGTCCCCGACCAGTGCGAAGCGCTCAGAAACAGGTGATCCCGCGCACGGGTCACGGCGACGTACGCGAGCCGACGCTCCTCATCCCGCTGGCGCGCGCGCCCGGCCGCGACGAAGTCGTCCAGCGCACGGGACAGATCCTGCTGCGTCGGGGACTGGTCAGCACCCCAGCGAAAGGCGGGGAGCCAGTCGGCATCGCCGCGGAACTCGTACGGAAGAACGCCGAACCCGAGCCATCCGCGTGTGTCTTTGGGCCGGGTCGGCAGCTCATCCTCGACCAGTCGGACGACGGCCACGGCATCCCATTCGAGGCCCTTCGATCCATGGATCGTGAGCAGCTGCACGACATCGTCCTCCGGCGGCTCAGTGCGCGGCGCGAACTCATCGAGGCGCTCTGCATGGTCGAGCCAGGCGAGAAGGCTGGGCAGCGACCCGCGCTCGTCGGTCGCCAGAAAACCGTGCAGCTCGTCGACGAAGGCGCGCAACTGGTCGCCGGCCACCCGCGCAGGACCGCGTGCCTCGTTCGCGGCCAGCTCGATATCCAGCCGGAGTTCGAGCTCGATCATCCGCACGAGTTCGGGGATCGGCAGTGTCGCGTGCCGACGCAGGCCGGCGAAGACGGCGGCCGCCTCGCGCAGGCGTTCCCGCGCCGCGGCCGTGAAGTCGGACAGCCAACCGTGGTCGACGCCGTGGCGCAGGAAGAAGTCGAGGGCGTCGATGAGCGAGCCCTGGTCATCCCCCGCCGACGAACGCATCCGCGCCACGACGTCGGGCTCCAAGGGCCGAAGCGCGGCGTCGTGACGGCTGATCCTGCGGGACAGCTCACTCAATGCCCGCAGATCAGCCACGCCGATCCCCCAGCGCGGGCCGGCGAGCAACCTGATCAGCGACGACCCCGCACGCGGGTCGCTGATGACCCGGAGCGTCGCGACGACATCGACCACCTCCGGCGTGGACAACAGCCCGCCGAGGCCGAGGATACGATGCGGGATGCCGCGCCGGCCCAGGGCATCGGCGAAATGCACCATGTGCTTCTTGCTGCGAAAGAGCACGGCCCCCGTCGTCGCGGCGCCCGCTCGCGCGCGCTCATGCCGTACGCGCGCGAACCAGTCCGCCACCGCATCGGCCTCCGCGTCGATGTCGGTGTCGATGTGGATCTCCACCTCGCCCGAGCCCGCACCCGGACGCGGCCGCAGGCCTTCGACGGCGACCGGAACGCTCTCGGCGAGGGGCGCCAGCACGGCGTCGGCCGCACGCAACACGTCGACACTGTTGCGCCAGCTCGTCATCAAAGCGAAGGTCTCGGCCGCACCGGTGGTGCTGAATGCCGTCGCGAAGTCGCCGAGGTTGCCGGCGCTGGCCCCTCGCCAGCCGTAGATGGACTGATGGGGGTCGCCGACCGCCATCACCGCCGCGTCGCGGAAGGCGGAGGCGAGCAGCTGGGTCTGCACGACGGACGTGTCCTGGTATTCGTCCAGCAGCACGACGCGATAACGGTCCCTCAGCTCCTCGCCGACCGCCGGGTGCGCATCGATGATGTCGCAGGCTCCGGCCACCTGGTCGGAGAAGTCGATCACGCCGTGGCGGAGCTTTCGCCGGGCGTACTCCCGCGCCAGGTCGGCGAGGAGGTCGAGTGCGCCCACGGCGACGTGCGCTTTCGCGATATCGGCGTACACGGTGACGCGGGCCGACGTCGAGGGGCGTTCCAGGACGTCTGAGAAGCGCGCCGGGAAGCGCGCCAGCTCGTCGAGGTCGACCCGGTTGTCGGCGGCGTCGCGGGCGATCCGCAGTGCGGCGTCGATGATCGAGCGCAGCGCCTCCTCGCGCACCTCCAGCCGCGGATCGTCGGACTCGAGCACGACGCGCCGCATCAGCAGCCAGGCTGCGGACTCGCTGAGAACCGCGGCCTCAGCGTCACGGCCGAGTCTCACGGCGTGCTCACGCACGATGCTGTCGGCGAAGCTGTTGTACGTGGAGACGGTCGGCCGCTCCAGCAGTGCGTCCGCCGACAGGTCGTCCGCGACCGCGGCGGCGCCAGTGACGGCGACGAGCTGATCGAGGACGGCGAACCGGGACGGTGACGGCGCACCGCTGCGCTCGATCTCGCCGAGGACGTCGAGATGCCCCCGCGCATGGAGCGTCTCGAGGTGGGGAACAAGCCCACGGCGTTCGAACTCCGCGAGCCGCTGCAGTCGTCGATGCACGCGCTCGGCCAGCTCGCCCGCGGCCTTGCGGGTGAACGTCAGACCGAGCACCGCATCACGCGGAACGAGGCCGTTCGCCACGAGCCAGACGACCCGCCCCGCCATGGTCTCGGTCTTGCCGCTGCCGGCGCCGGCGACGACGAGCGCGGGCGAGAGGGGCGCGGCGATCACGCGCGCCTGTTCATCGGTGGGCGGGAACTGACCGAGGGCGGCCGCGAGTGCGGCGGGCGAGACGATGCTCATGAGGCGCTCACCGCGTTGATCGTGTGGATCCGACAGAGGCCGTAGGAGTGATCGTCACGACAGTGCTCCTCATACGGCGCCGAGAACTCCGCGCCGCTCATGACGGTCGCCGCCTCACGCACCCGCGCGAGGAACGCGTCGCGGGCGGCATCATCCAGCGGCGGCTGGCGGGGTTCCACGTAGTCCTTCGTGGCCGCCGACGGGCGCAAGACGAGCAGCTTCGCGCCGCCGGGGGTGAGACCGGCAGCCTCGGGGATGGCGCCCTCATCGAGCGCGAGCTGATACGCGGCGAGCTGCGGATTGTCGACCACCTTCGCGTCGGTCTGCGGTTCGCGCTTACCCGTCTTCAAGTCGACGATCACCACCTCCCCCGAGGCGGTGCGCTCCACGCGATCGATGTACCCGCTGACGATGGCGCCGTGGCTGCCGACCGGATCGAGGGCGACCGGAACCTCGAAATGCGGCTCCGAACCGATGACGCTTCCGCCCGCGGACTCGAACCGCCGCAGATACACCGACAGTCGTCGGACGAGTTCGCGTGCCCGTGCGCGCTCCGCACGCTCCCGCCAGGCGGACTCGAACTCCAGTTCGCTCCAGCGCGCGTCCACGATCGCCCACAGCGCATCTTCGTCGGAACTCTCCGCACGTTCCATCGCCGCATGCACCAGCGTGCCGAGGCCCGCCACAGCTCCCCCGTCATCGGCCCCCAGGTCGGCGAGCAGCCAGTTGAGCTGGCACTCCTCCACGCTCTGGAGCCGCGACGGCGAGACGCGCACGTCCTCCCGCGTGAGATCGCGCAGCGGTGCCGTGGATGTCACGGGCGCGATGCCGTACCACTCTTCGGGGGCGGCGCCCGGGACGCCGGCCGCAGCGAGCAGCCGCAACTGCTCGGCGGCGGCGCGCTGCGCGGACGGGTCGGCTCGACGCTCCGAAAGCGTGCGCCGGTGCTGCGCCACGAGTCCTCGCAGGGTCAGGGGATGCGCGGCGGAGCGCGCCGCCGGCTGAGCCGGCGGAAGAAGCTCGAAGAGCGGACTCGGCCCCGTATCGTCATCGTCGACCGCGGTCACGACGAGTCGTCGGCGCGCACGGGAGCAGGCGCGGGCGAACAGCCGCAACTCGTCGTGCAGCACGCCGCGTCGCCGATCGAGTGTCTCGGTGGCATCGGGCGCTGCGCCGGCGGCGAGTGCTGCCAGCCGCCAGGTCTGCAACAGGCTCCCCCGCGCGCGGAGGTTCGGCCAGACGCCCTCCTGGACGCCGGCGACCACGACGGTGTCGTACTCGGCGCCGACGGCGCCGGCCGGGGTGAGAATGTCGACGGCATCCGCGGTCGAATCGTCGGCCAGCCGGTCCTCGGCGACGTCGGAATCGAGGATGCCGCGCAGAAACGCCCCGGGTGAGGTGCCGTCCGCTCTCTCACCGTGACGTTTGGCGGCCTGGAAGAGGGCCACAAGCGCATCCAGCTCGCGGCCGGATTGCGCGGCGAGCGGACCGGAGCCCTCCGCGGCGGCGACCCATGCCCGCTCAACGCCCAGACCTTGCCACGCGCTCCACAGAATCTCGTGCGCGGTGGGCGCCTCGGCGCCACCGGCATGAACGAGGTCCCATTGGGCGTGAACGTCGGCGAGGGTGCGCGCGATCCGTTCGGCGCGGCGTCCCTCTCGCGTGTCGAGCAGCGCGAACGCGACGGGATGCCCCAGTGCGGACACGAGCAGATCGGCGCTGGAGGTGACCGGCTCGTCGGGGGCCCGCTCGCCCACCGACGGGTCACCGGCCAGCGCCGACAGCCGCAGGGCGGCGCGCAGTCGCCGGATCTCGACCGGATCCATCCCTCCGGCGCGGAGGGCGTCGACGGCGTCCTCGAGAGTCCAGGCGGTGGGCTCGAGCTCGGCCAGCAGCGCGACGCGCAGCAGATCCGCCACTGCCCGGGCCTGAGCCAGAGGTCGCTGCCCGCGGGTGCGCGTGGGCACCTCGCGGGCGGCGAGCTCGGCTTCGAGTGCCGCAACCTGTCGACTGTCGTGGGCGATGACGGCGCACGCCGACCAGGGCACCGCGTCGTGGACGTGGCGCTCTCGGAGCAGGCGCGCGATGACGTCGTGCTCTTCCGACGCGGAGCGAGCCGTGACGGCGCGGACGCTGCCGTCTCCACCGTCCTCCGGAGCATCACCGGAGGCGAGAGGGCGCAGGCGGTGCGCGACGACCCCGGCGGCACCGATCCGGGCCGTGACCGCGGCGATCAGACGTCGCTGGGCCTCGGAGCCGCGGTGCATGTGGTCGAGGACGTACACGGGCCCGGCGGCTGCCAGGCGCGAGAAGTTCTCCGGGCTGGCGCCGCGGAAGCTTCCCGAACCGACATCCGGATCACCGAAGGCGAGCACCGCCACGCCCCGCGCGCGGCAGGCCTCCAGCAGTTCCACACCGCCGAGAGTCAGCTCCTGGGCGTCGTCCACGACGATCGCCCGCAGTCGCTCCAACGCGGCGAGCCCCGGCGCGCCGGCCGGAAGCGTGCGGACGAGGCCCAGCGCCTCACGGACGAGGCCCGCGGCGTCGCGATGGGCTCCGCGCATGCGGTCGCGCGCATACAGGTACTCCCGCGAGAAGGATGCCGCCGCCGCCCACTCCGCGACGCCGTGCCGCGCCGCAAGATCCGCCAGGTGATCGGCGGAGACTCCGAGCTGCGCGCACTCGGCGAGCAGAGCGCGCAACTCGCCGCGGAACGTGCGCGTGGAGCGCACGGCCGCCGGCAGCGAGAGCGGCCACCGCACGATCCCGTCGATCTCATCCTCGGCGTCTCCGGCCAGCAGATCGGCGATCACCTGGTCCTCGTCCGGACCGGTCAGCAACTGGGGCACCGGCTCGCCACGATGGACGGCCTCGGCGCGGACGATCTGGTAGCCGAACGCCACGATCGAGCGCGCCAACGCGCCGGGTGTGGCGACGCCGACGGCGAGGGCGAGGCGGTCTCGCAGCGCAGTCGCGGAGGCGCGCGATGGCGTCAGCACGAGCACCTCGTCCGGCTGCAGGATGCCGTGCGCTTCGTCCGCCGACGGCCGAACGAGCGCGCCGACCCGTGCGATCGCGGTCGTGGTCTTGCCCGATCCTGGCGCGCCGACCACGACGCCCGACGCGTCGGCGGGAAGGTCGATGACGGCACGCTGAGCGGCATCCCACGTCACACGATCCATGCCTCTCACGCTAGCCGGAGGCGCCGACACGAGCGTTCGCGCACAGCGAGCGGCGCAGCGCCTCCGGCGCGATCCCGCTCCCGATCCGGTGTCGTAGAGTCGAGGTGCGGCCGGCTTACCGGTCCGCTCCGCACGCCGACGGCGGCGGGGTCATGAACAGAAGTGAGGCAGTCACCGTGGAGATCCGCATCGGCATCGCGAACACCGCTCGAGAGCTCAGCTTCGAGTCGGCCCAGTCGGCGGATGCCGTGACGAGCACGATCCAGAAGGCTCTCGAGGCCTCGGAGTCCTTCGTCACCTTCACCGACGTCAAGGGCAACACCTACATCGTCCCGACGACCGGCATCACGTTCATCGAGGTCGGCACGGAGGAGTCCCGCCGCGTCGGCTTCGTCGCCTGAGCGCCGGAGGACGACCGTGGACATCCTCCTCGCCTTCATCTTCGGCGGCGCCTACGGCGCAGTGATGCACTATCTGATGCCCGGACGCACCGCGCGCGGTAGCGCCGTGGCACCGGTGCTCGGTGCTGTCCTGGGTGGCCTGGTCTGGATGACCCTCACCTGGGCCGGTCAGACGACACTCGACCCGTGGCTGTGGATCCTCTCGATCGCCGTCCCCGCGATCGCCGTACCCGCGGTTCTGGCCGTCCTCACGCGCGCGCGTGCGAACCACGATGCGCGAGAGCGGCTACGACTGAAGATCTCCTGAGCTCGCTGCTGCGCCGCGCGCGGCTGACCGTCAGGCGTCCAGGCCCATCGCCGACATGCGGCGTGAATGGGCGCCGAGCAGGTCGGTGAACACCGGCTCGACCTTGCGCTCCTCCGCGGCATCCAGGGTCTGAGGACGAAGGGCGGCGCGCGCGATGAGGAGCGTGTCGCCCACGAGGCGACGACCCCACAGCGCGAGCAGCGACTTCCACTGCTCGTCGGCGGCGATCGCGTCGGTGATGATGTCGACGAGGGCTTGCCGGTCGTCGTCGCCGCGCAGGATGTCCGCGACCCGGCGCCCGGTCACGCCGTAGCTGGAAGACAGCGCGAGGTAGAAGTCGTCGAGCATGCCCGCCGTGATGTGCACCGAGAGCATCGTCTCGAGCGAGCGTGCACCGTGCGTCGACCGACGAAACGCGTCGAGGGGCTCACGGAAGGGCAGCATGAGGTCGAGGGGATCGTCGCCGCGTTCGCGGATCAGCGCGAGGATCGCGCGGTGCTTGTGCAGCGCCGCCCCGGCCGCCACCGAGATCGACTCCTTCTGCGTCAGCTCGGGGGTCGGTGCGATCAGCTCGCTGAGCGTCTCGAAGTAGCCGAGCTGCAGGTACGCAGCTTGCCCGAGGAAGGTGTCGATGTCGGGAGCCAGCTCTTCGAAGTCGACGCGCCGAACGTCGCCGAAGTCGCCGCGAGAGCGCACGCGCAGCGTACGTGCGACGGTGCGATCGCGCTGCCAGGGCCAGGTCACCACGCCCCCAGCCTAGATGCGACCCGCCGCTTCCGAGGTAGTCACGACACCCTCCGGTAGGCTGGTCAGGTCTCGGCGATGGATCGAGACCCCCGCGCCTGCGGATGAGTAGAAGGCGTGGACTTCCTCACCGGCGGCTTCTCACCGCCAGACAGGCACGTACTGTGACGACATTCGCTGAACTCGGAATCGATCCCGACATCGTGGAGGCCCTCGCCTCCAAGGGCATCGTGGACGCCTTCCCCATTCAGGAGCAGACGATTCCTCTGGGGCTGCCCGGCCAGGACATCATCGGTCAGGCCAAGACGGGCACGGGCAAGACCTTCGGTTTCGGCATTCCCGTGGTCCAGCGTCTCGGCCTCGACCCAGCACCCGGGGTGAAGGCGCTCATCGTCGTGCCCACCCGTGAGCTGGCCGTCCAGGTCTACGAAGACATGGACATGCTCACCCAGAACCGCTCGACGAGCGTGGTCGCCATCTACGGCGGCAAGGCGTACGAAGGTCAGATCGACCAGCTGAAGGCCGGCGCGCAGATCGTCGTCGGCACCCCCGGTCGCCTCATCGACCTCAACAACCAGCGCCTGCTCGATCTGAGCGGCGCGGTGGAGGTCGTGCTCGATGAGGCCGACAAGATGCTCGATCTCGGCTTCCTCGCCGACATCGAGAAGATCTTCCAGAAGGTCGCGCCGGTGCGTCACACCCAGCTGTTCTCCGCGACGATGCCCGGCCCGATCGTCGCTCTCGCGCGCCGGTTCATGAGCAACCCGATCCACATCCGGGCGACCGATCCCGACGAGGGTCTGACGCAGGCCAACATCAAGCACCTCGTCTACCGGGCGCATTCGCTCGACAAGGATGAGGTGATCGCCCGCATCCTGCAGGCAGAGGGTCGCGGCAAGACGGTCGTCTTCACCCGCACCAAGCGCGCCGCTCAGAAGCTGGTGGACGAGCTGAACGACCGCGGGTTCAACGCGGGCGCGGTGCACGGCGACATGAGCCAGGAGGCGCGCGAGCGGTCGATGGCCGCGTTCAAGGCCGGCAAGAAGGACGTGCTCATCGCGACGGACGTCGCGGCGCGCGGAATCGACGTCGACGATGTGACCCACGTCATCAACCACACGATCCCGGACGACGAGAAGACCTACCTGCACCGCGCCGGGCGCACCGGCCGTGCCGGCAAGACGGGTATCGCCGTCACGTTCGTCGACTGGGACGACCTGCACAAGTGGGCGCTCATCAACCGCGCCCTCGAGTTCGGGCAGCCCGAACCCGTCGAGACGTACTCCTCCAGCCCGCACCTGTTCACCGACCTGGACATCCCGGCGGGCACCAAGGGCCGCATCGCCAAGGCGCCCAAGACGGAGTCGGTGCGCACGCAGCGCCCGGCACCCGAGCGGGCGGTGGATGCCGCGGCCGACGGGACCGCGGAGGCCGGCACGCGTCGTCGCCGTCGCCGTCGCTCCGGATCGTCAGCGGTCGGATCGACGTTCGCCGAGGGTGCATCGGCGGGCGCCGATGCCGAGACGGCGCACACCGGCGATGCTGCCGCTGCCGCCGAGGGCGCAGGAACCCACGACGGCGCCGGCAAGGAGCACCGCGACGGCAACGCCGCGCCCGCGCGTCGCCGCCGTCGTCGCCGCGGCTCGGGCGGCGGCGCACCCGCCGCTCCCCCTGTCGCGGGAGCCTGACCTTACGCGCTGATCGCATCGCCTCGGGCACCGCGACGGACGCTCACGCCGCACGAACTCCGCAGAATCGCACGTCCTCCGCATTCACATCGGCGATCCGATGCGGAGTTCGTCACCATCTGCGGAGTTCGCGCGTCCCGGCCCGGCGCCGCCACCACAGCCGCTCGAGCGGGGTGGAATGCCGCATCGCGCCGTCAGGCGAAGACGGGGGCGCTGCCCGTCGCCCTCCCGACGATGCGCTGCACCATCTCGTCGGCGGTCGTGAACTCGCCCGGCTGGTTCGGCTTTCCCAACCCGTGATAGTCGCTGGAGCCGGTCACGATGAGATCCCTCTCCGCCGCGAGCGCGCGCAGCGCCCCGAGAGCCGGCTCGCGATTCTCCCGATGACCGAGTTCAAATCCCGCGAGCCCGGCGTCGAGCATGCGACCCAGGAGCTGGGCGGGGAGCAGGCCACCGCGGCCGGCCGGATGAGCGATGATCGGCACACCTCCGGCATCCACGACAGCGGACACCGCGGTCACCGGATCCGGCGCATACAGGTCGACGTAGTAGTCACTGCCGGGGTGCAGGATGCCGGCGAATGCCTCCCCCCGATCGCGGACGTAGCCGCGCGCGATGAGCGCGTCGGCCAGGTGCGGGCGCCCCACGGTCGCCCCCACCGTCGTCTGGGCGAGAATGTCGTCCCAGGTGAGGTCGTAGTCACGGCCGATCCGCTCCGCCATCGTTTGGGCGCGGGTCAGACGCGAGTGGCGTATCCGGTCGGTGAGTGCGCGCAGCACCGCATGCTCCGGGTCGAACAGGTAGGCGAGCACATGGACGCTGCGCCACTCATGACGAGCCGACAGCTCCATCCCCGGAATCAACGTCATCCCGAGCGACGCCGCCGCCTCTGCCGCCTCTGACCAGCCCGACGTGGTGTCGTGGTCGGTCAGCGCCGCGGTGTGCAGACCCACGGCGTGAGCGGCGACCATCACCCGCGCCGGAGTCTCGGTACCGTCCGACTGGTCGGAGTGCAGGTGCAGGTCGCTGGGCCCGCGAAACCGCGGCACCCTCTCCTGACCCGACGACACGACCATCCCCCGAGCGTACCGCCGGCTCGTGCGGGGCTCCCGCCTGCGGCATTCACGGTCCGGGAACTCCCAGGAGCACTGGCGTAGAGTCCCCCACGTGCTGCGCCTGCTCGGAATCCTCGTGACGGTGGCCGCCGCGATCGCCACGGCGGTCGTCACGTGGCCACAGTTCTTCCGCCTCGAGCAGACATTCCCGTTCGCCCAGATCGTGTCCCTGCGCCCTGTCGTCGTCCTGGTGCTCGGGGCTCTCTTCGTGCTCGGTCTGCTTCTCGCCCTCGCCCGCCCGCTCCGCGCGTTCGCGGGCGCGATCGCCGTCATCGCCCTGCTCGGTGCCCTCGCGAACGGCGGCGTCCTCCTCGTGCGCGGGGTGGGGACCGGAAGCCTGCCGCCGGCGACGGATTCCAGCATCCGCGTGATGACCTGGAACACCGCCGGCGCCGCCACCGATGCCGACCTCATCGCCCGAACCGCTGTGGCGATGAAGGCCGACGTCGTCGCTCTACCGGAGACGACCATCGAGACCGGTGAAGCCGTGGCGATCGCGATGCGCGAGATGGGCGCACCGATGTGGGCGCATCACGAGAACTACGGTGAGCGTCCTGGATATCCGGACTGGGCCGCGAACTCGACGACCCTGCTCATCTCCCCCACCCTCGGCGACTACGCCGTCGTGGCGTCCACCTCCGACGGCGCGACCAACACCTCGGCCGTCCCCAGCGTCGTCGCGATGCCCATCGACGGCAGCGGACCCACGATCGTCGCCGTCCACGCGGTCGCGCCGCGTCAGGACCGCATGTCGGACTGGCGCAGCGACCTGACCTGGATCGCCAATCAGTGCGCGAGCGATGACGTGATCATGGCCGGAGACTTCAACGCCACGGTCGACAACATGGCCCGTCTCGGCGTCGACGGCGGCGACCTGGGCCGATGCACGGATGCCGCGGCACGCACCGGTTCCGGCGCGGTGGGAACGTGGTCCACGTCGCTGCCCCCACTGATCGGCACCCCGATCGATCACATCATGGCGACGGCGAACTGGAAGCCGACCGGATCGGTCGTGCTCGGCTCGCTGGATGGGAGTGGCAGCGACCACCGTCCGCTCGTCGTGCAGTACGAGGCCGAAGGGTAGACCCCGGGGCCGCCGGCCGCCCTCCGACGAAGGGAGGAGGTGCGAGACTTGTCCCATGAGCACGAGCGAGAGCGACACGATCGCCACGACCGACACCGCCGGCGCACCCGTTGAGAACGCCAACCGCAAGCAGCCGTTCCCGCGCGGCTTCCTCGACGCCATCTCGACCGGCTGGGCCGAACGGCCCGAACTCACACCCTCGCCGCGACCGCAGGTCCCGTACACGGCGGCGCGGCGTGCGGCCGTCTCGGCAGCCTTCCCCGGGCAGCGCCTCGTGCTGCCGGCAGGAACATACAAGCAGCGATCCAACGACACCGACTACCCGTTCCGCGCGCACTCGGCGTTCGCCCACCTCACCGGCTGGGCGAGCGACAGCGTGCCCGACTCGGTCCTCGTCTTCGATCCGCGTGAGAGCGGCGACGGCCACGACGTGACGCTCTACCTGCGCGAGCGCGCCGACCGGACCACGGCCGAGTTCTACAGCGACGCGACCATCGGCGAGTTCTGGATCGGGCCGCGCCCGGCCCTGGCGGGCGTCGCCGGCGAGCTGGGACTGACCACCGCCCCGCTCGAAGACTTCGCGGCGACAGAGAGTGACCTCGTTCTGGACGAGGACCCGGAACTGACGCGCGTCGTCTCCGAGCTGCGGCTCGTCAAGGACGACTACGAGATCGCCCAGCTGCGCCTCGCCGTCGAGGTCACCGCTCGCGGCTTCGACGACATCGTCGCCGATCTCCCGCGGATCATCCAGACCCCGCGCGGCGAGCGTGCGGTGGAGGGCATCTTCCACCATCGCGCCCGTATCGAGGGCAACGGCGAGGGGTACGACACGATCGCGGCATCCGGTCCGCACGCCTGCTACCTGCACTGGACGCGCAACGACGGCGCCGTCCTTCCTGGCGACCTCATTCTCATCGACGCCGGCGCCGAGGTCGACAGCCTCTACACCGCCGATATCACCCGCACGATTCCGGTCAGCGGCACCTTCTCCCCCGTCCAGCGCATGATCTACGAGACCGTTCGGGAGGCGGCCGACGCCGCTTTCGCGGCGGCACGGCCCGGGGTGACGTTCCGTTCGGTTCACGAAGCGGCCATGCGTGTCATCGCGGAGCGCGTGGCCGCGTGGGGCCTGCTGCCGGTCACCGCAGAGGAAGCGCTCGATGCCGACAACGGCGGTCAGCACCGCCGCTACATGGTCCACGGCACGAGTCATCACCTGGGGCTCGACGTGCACGATTGCGCCCAGGCGCGCCGCGAGATGTACTACGACGGGATTCTGGAGCCGGGAATGGTCTTCACGATCGAGCCGGGGCTCTACTTCCAGATCGACGATCTGACCGTTCCGGAAGAGTTCCGCGGTATCGGCGTGCGCATCGAGGACGACATCCTCATGACTGCCGACGGCCCGGTGAACCTGTCTGCGGGCATTCCGCGCACCGCCGACGAGGTCGAGGCCTGGGTCGCGGGGCGTACCGTCACCAGCTGAGGGCGTTCAGAAGCGCTGACGGAGCCACGGGACGATCAGGTCCGCGAGCTCGGCACCGATCTGGTCGGCGGGTCGGCGGCGGCCCTTGACCTCGAAGGAGTGGGTGCCGCCGTCGATCCACACGGTGCTGGCGTCTCGGCATCCGCTGAGGGCCTGATCGTACTGCGCCCGAGGCTGGATGAACGGGTCGTTCGTGCCTTCGACGAACAGCTGGGCGACGGTGATCTGCGGAAGGTGGTCGGCGCGGAGCTTCTCCGGTGCGCCGGGCGGATGCAGCGGATACCCGAGGTACACCAGCGCCGCGGGCGCGATCGCTCCGTCGGCGGCAGCCATCGACGCCATGCGTCCGCCGTAGGACTTGCCCGCCGCGACGAACGGCACACCGGCAACCGCCTGGCGCGCTGCCGCCTCGACGGCGGCCCAGGTCGCGATCGCGTGCGAGGCGGGGCCCGGCATCTTCCGGCCCGCTTGCGCGTACGGGAACGCGAAGCGCATCACGCTCACGCCCTGGCGTGCGCAGGCTGCGGCCAAGCCGAGCAAGAACGGGTGGTCCATGCCGGCCCCCGCACCGTGAGCGAGCGCCATCACGGCCCACGGGTCGAGCGCCTTGTCCAGCGACGTCGAGACCTCGACGGCGCCTGTCGGCAGCGCGACCTCCATCACCGCTCCGGCGGCGTCGGTCCCTGTTCGCCGCCGTCTCCGACAGCGGCATCGTCCGTCGGAGGGGTCGCCGGTTCGGCCGGAGTGGTCGCGGGCGGTGCCAGGCGTTCGCCGTACTGCGGCGGATCGACGCGCTCACCGTACTGCGGAGGCGTGCTCGTGTCGGGCGTGGGTGCGGGGACCGGCGCCGCGGGTGGGCGGTGCGCGGCGGCAGGCGTCACCGTCTTGCCGACGACTTCGCGGGCGCGGTGGATGCTGCGCGGGAGAACCGTCACCTCGTAGCGGTCGGCCAGCACCTGCGTGATCGACGTGTAGTCGCGCCGGCGGCGGACGATCGAGTAGGTGATGATGCTCATCAGCATGCCCAGTGCGATACCCACCAGCATGACGCCGATGAAGAGCTGGATCGCCGCGTTCGGCGTACCCAGCACGAAGATGGCAGAGAAGAGCAGACCCAGAAGGATGCCGTTCACTGCTCCCGAGCGCGCGGCCGCCGCGTACCCGAGTCGCCCCGTGACGGTCTCCACGGAGCGCAGGCCATGGCCGACGATCGCGATGTCGCGGGCGGGGATATCCGCCTCCACGAGCTGAGACACCGCCTTCTGCGCCGCCGGGTACGTCGCGAAGTCGGCGATCTTCTCGCCGTGTTCCTGGGGTATTCCGCCCAACATGCTCACCCGACCATCTTGGCATGCGCACCCTGTGCATCCGCCGCGGCGCATCGTGCGTGTGGCCCCGGTTCCCCATGGGCGCGGACTACGCTGGTCAGGTGAGTACGCAGAGGGTTTTCGTGGCGCGCCTGGTGGGCTGCACCGTCTTCGACCCCGCGGGCGACCGGCTCGGCAAAGTCCGTGACGTGGTCGTCATCTACCGAAAAGACGACCCGCCGCGTGTGGTGGGCCTGGTCGTCGAGATCCCGGGGCGTCGCCACGTCTTCCTGTCGATCGGGCGCGTCACCTCGATCCAGTCCGGCCAGGTCATCACGACCGGACTCATCAACGTTCGACGCTTCCAGCAGCGCGGCGGCGAGGTGCGCGTCATGAGCGAGCTTCTCGGTCGTCGCGTGTACTTCACCGACGCGTCGGGACACGCCGTGATCGAGGACGTCGCGATCGAGCGCAACCGTCTCGGCGAGTGGGACATCGGTCAGCTCTTCCTCCGCAAGCCCAAGACGAGCGCCTCCCCGTTCGCGAAGGGACCGACGACGTTCGCGAGCTGGGGCGATGTGCGCGAACAGGCTGTACCCGGGCAGGCGCAGTCGGCCGAGCAGCTGGTGGCGACCTTCTCCGAGCTCAAGCCGGCCGACCTCGCCAACACCCTGCTCGACCTGCCCGACGAACGCCTCCTCGAAGTCGCGGAGGAGCTCTCCGACGACCGTCTCGCCGACGCACTGGAGGAGATGCCCGAAGACGACCAGGTGCATATCCTCGAAGCCCTCGGCGATGAGCGCGCCGCCGACATCCTCGATCAGATGGAGCCCGACGACGCCGCCGACGTTCTGGCGCAGTTGCCGGAGGAGCAGCGTGAAGAGCTCCTCGAGCTGATGGAGCCCGAGGAGGCGGAAGACGTCCGTGCTCTCCTCAAGTACGGCCCCGACACCGCGGGCGGTCTGATGACGAGCGAGCCGATCGTCCTGTCGGCCGACGCGACCGTCGCCGAAGCGCTCGCGCTGATCCGCCGCCACGAGCTGCACCCCGCCCTGGCCGCGGCGGTCTTCGTGACGCTCCCCCCGTATGAGACTCCGACGGGGCGACTGCTGGGCACCGTGCACTTCCAAAGGATGCTGCGATATCCACCGCACGAGCGACTCGGCGCGATCATCGATGACACGCTCGACCCGGTGCCCGTCACGGCATCCGCCGCCGAAGTGGCACGCCTGCTCGCGAGCTACAACCTCGTCTCCCTCCCCGTCGTCGACGCGGCGCACCGCCTCGTCGGAGCGGTCAGCGTCGACGACGTGCTGGACTACCTGCTGCCCGAGGACTGGCGCTCTCACGACGGCGACGATGATGCGCTGACCACCCCCGCGACCACCGCGACGCTCCCGAGGAGGCTCTGATGGCGAAGGACCGCCGCACCTTCTCGCTGGACGCGCCGCGCGGGCGCGCGGGCATGCTCAGCCGCAGCCCGCAGCCATCTCGCGACCGGTTCGGCCGCTTCTCCGAAGCCTTCGCCCGCGCGATGGGGACCTCCGGCTTCCTCATCGGCATGACCGTATTCGTTGCGGTGTGGCTCTGGTGGAACACCGCAATGCCGCGCGAGATGCAGTTCGACGCGGCGGAGAACAACTTCACGCTGCTGACCCTGATCCTCTCGCTGCAGGCTTCGTACGCCGCGCCGCTGATCCTTCTCGCCCAGAACCGGCAGGACGACCGCGACCGCGTGCAGATCGAGCAGGATCGTCAGCGCGCAGAGCGCAACCTCGCCGACACCGAATACCTCGCCCGCGAGGTCGTCGCGCTGCGCATGGCGATGACGGACGTCTCCGAACACGTCGTCACCCGCGACGTGCTGCGCCAGGAGTTGAAGGCTCTGCTCGAGTCATTGGAGGACTCCCGGGACCGTGACCACCGCGGCGAAAAGGCCGACCAGCCGTGACGTCTGCTCTCGCAGGCGCCGGCGACGCCACCGGTGCCGAGGGTGATGCGCGGACGGATGCCGTCCGGCGGGCCGTCGGCGCGGTCATCGACCCGGAGCTTCGCCGTCCGCTCGCCGAACTCGACATGATCCGCAGCGTCGGTGTGAGCGGCGCGCGCGCCCGTGTGGAGATCGCCCTGACGATCGTGGGATGTCCCGCCGCCGACCGCATTGAGCGGGACGTGCGCGCGGCGGCATCCACCGCGCCGGGCATCTCCGATGTCGAAGTCGTCGTCGGGGTGATGTCGCCGCCAGAGCGCCAGGCGCTGACCGCTCGGCTGCGCGGAGGCCGTGCCGCGCGGACCATGCCGTTCGGTCCCGATGCCCTGACGCGCGTCATCGCGGTCACGAGCGGCAAGGGCGGTGTCGGCAAGTCCAGCATCACCGCGAACCTCGCCGTCGCCCTGGCCCAGCGTGGGCTCGCCGTCGGGCTGATCGACGCCGACGTGCACGGCTTCTCGATCCCTGGACTGCTCGGTCTCGTGGATGCCGAGGGCCGCCCACCCGCACCCACCCGCATCGACGACCTCATGCTGCCGCCCGTCGCGTTCGGGGTGAAGGCGATCTCGATCGGGATGTTCCTCCCGCGAGACCAGCCCGTCTCCGCGGCCGTGGCTTGGCGCGGCCCGATGCTGCACCGCACGGTGCAGCAGTTTCTGACCGATGTATTCTTCGGCGACCTCGACGTGCTCCTCATCGACATGCCCCCCGGAACGGGCGACGTGGCGATCTCCGTTGGGCAGCTCCTGCCGCACGCCGACGTGCTCGTCGTCACGACACCGCAGACCGCGGCATCCGACGTCGCCGTGCGCAGCGGGCTCGTGGCGGCGCAGACCGGTCAGCGGGTGATCGGCGTCGTCGAGAACATGGGGGCGATGACGCTTCCCGACGGCAGCACCCTGGATCTATTCGGGGCCGGTGGTGGTGACGCGGTGGCGGCGTCCCTGTCCTCGGCAGATCATGTCGTTCCGCTGCTCGCCTCCGTTCCGCTCAGCGTCGATCTGCGGCGCGGCGGCGACGAGGGAGCTCCGGTGGTCGTTTCACGACCCGAGGATGCCGCCGCACGGGCGATCGCCGCGCTGGCCGAGCGGATCGCGGCGACACCCCGCGGCCTTGCCGGCAGGTCGCTGCCGGTCACGCCGCGCTGACGCTCCGCGCTTAGGTGGCCTCGTCGTCGAACGGGACCACACCGTCCGGATCGAACGTCGACAGCGGCGACGCCGTGGCTGTGGCGGCGATCGCTGTTCCGACCGCTGCGGCACGAACCGTGGGAACCGGCGCGTCATCGAGGAGGGCGTCGCGGATGATGCGACGCGGGTCGTACTGACGCGGGTCGAGGCGACGCCACTCCACGTCGTCGAAATCGTCGCCGAGCTCCTCCTTCACGCGCGTCTTCGCACCACTCAGCCACTCGCGTGCGCGCACCGTGAACTTCGCCAGGGTCTCCGCGTACTGCGGGAGGCGCTCGGGTCCGACCAGGAGGGCGGCCACGATCAGGAGCAGGACGAGCTTGTCCGGGTCGAGGCCGAAGAACATGCCTCCAGGTTACCCGTGCGCCTGTCGGATACGACGCCGACCGCCCCGTACGCTGGGCAGTGGAGGAACAACACATGGCCGATCAGGACGCGATCCGCAGGTATGTCGACGACGTCACCGTCGAACCCGAGGCGATCGAGCGTGCCCGCGCGCATGCGCTCGAACTCGGCGCGGCCCCGATCAGCCCGGCGGTGGGAGCCCAGATCGCGGTGATCGCCGCAGCGACGGCGGCCTTGAACGTCGTGGAGATCGGCACGGGTGCGGGGGTGTCCGGCCTCTGGCTGCTGCACGGCGCACCCCGCGCGACTCTCACCACCATCGACAAGGAGCCCGAGCACCTGGCTGCGGCGCGCACGGCATTCGCCGACGCGAAAGTACTGCCCGCTCGCGCCCGTTTCATCACGGGCCTCGCCAGCGACGTGCTGCCCCGGATGAACGAGGCGTCTTACGACATCGTCCTCGTGGATGCCGATCCGGAGAGCGTCATCGACCACGTCGAACACGGCCTGCGCCTCGTGCGCGCCGGCGGAACCGTGCTCATTCCTCGGGTGCTCGCCGGCGGCGCGATCGCCGACCCGGTGCGGCGCGATCCCGTGACGACGGCTTTTCGCACGCTGATCAAGGAGACCCAGGCCTCGCCGGCGGTGCTCGGTGCGCTCTCCATCGTGGGCGAGGGTCTCCTGCAGCTGACGACCGTCGCCTCCGAACTGCGCTGATCCTCCGCGGGGAGGGCCCATCGGCGCACCCCGGACACGGAAAAGGGTCGGTCCGAAGACCGACCCTTTTCACCGTGGGAGATCGTCAGGCTGCGCCGACCACGTCGCCGAGCACGCCGTGAAGTTCCTTGGCCTCTTCGTCATTGACCGAGACGACGAGTCGTCCGCCGCCCTCGAGGGGGACACGGACGATGATGAGGCGCCCCTCCTTCACGGCCTCCATCGGTCCGTCACCGGTTCGCGGCTTCATGGCTGCCATCGCGGGCTCCTTTTCGTCGTCGGACTACCTGTCAAGTTTATCGGTATGCCGAGACACCGGCCGCACGCGGCGTGCCGGAGGGTCGCGATCAGGGGATCTGGGTGTACGAGTTCCCGATCGCCAGCATCTGGTAGATCCACCACCATTGGCCGATGAGTCCGACCAGGAGCGCCCCCCACCGCCAGAGGGGATGCCGCGGGGCGGCGATGGCTCCGTAGAGAGGCGCGAGAGGCAGGAGCAGGCGGAAGATGCTCGACTGCGGAAAGAACACCACCAGCAGGTACAGCACGTAGCTCGCCGACCAGAGCCGCATCTCGGACCCGAGCCGGCGCACGTGCGGCTCGAATGCGATCACCGCGGCGATCGCCACGACGGCCGCCGCGAGTGCGAGGTATGCGACGATCTCGAGGAGCCCCCAGAGGCGGAACCAGAGCGCAGCTCCCTGCACGAACCCGTCGAAGGGCACGAAAGCGCCCTCGCCGATCCACCCGCGCCGCCACGACAGCTCGGTCTCCATGTACGCCGCCGGATCGCCCGTCACGGCGCCGGCGATCACCTGCCACGAGAAGCCCACCGCCACCGCGAGAACGCCGAGCGCGACGATGTGCACCACCTGCACGGTCGGCAGCGGGTCGCGGCGTCGGCGCAGCCACCGCACGACACCGTAGGCGCCGAGCAGGAGCGCAAATGCGAGCACGCCGGGTCTCGTGTACCCCATGACGACGATCAACGGGTACAGCCACACGAACCGGCGCCGCACGAGAAGCCACAGGGCCAGGAACAGCCACAGCAGGAAGAGCGACTCCGCGTAGCCCATCTGGAACAGCGCTGCGAGAGGGGATGCCGCCAGCAGCGCGACCGCCCACAGCGCCGTGTCCGCCGTGAGCTTCTCACGGAGGAGGTGAAAGAAGACGAGGCAGGCCCCGTACCCGGCGACGAGGGCGAGGACAACGGCGGCGAGGGGGTAGTTTCCCGCGAACACGACCGACAGAGCCCGCGTGAGCGCCGGATAGACGGGCATGAAGGCCCACGCGTTCTGCGTGACCGCTCCGGTCGCATCGACGGGAAGGTGTGCGGGGTAGCCCGCGCTGCCGACGACCCAGTACCACTGCGCGTCCCAGCCCATCGAGAGGGTTCCGATCGTGGCGTCTGCGCCGAAACGCGACGTCGGGCCGGACAGTTCGGCCGCGATGAGCAGGAACGCCGTGGTGATCAGGCGGGCCGCGAGGTAGACGACGGCGACCGCAACGGCGGGGCGCAGGACGAGGAGCCGTCCGAGCGGCCCGGTCCCTCCCCGCGGCGCCGCCTCGGCGGTCAGCGCCCGTTCAGCCATGCCCGCAGGCTCCGCTCGACGTCCTCGATCTGGCCGAACGGCACCCGCTCTTCGTCGTGGTGGGCCAAGATCGGGTCGCCGGGTCCGTAGTTGACCGCGGGTACCCCCAGAGCGGAGAACCGCGCGACGTCCGTCCAGCCGTATTTCGGGCGCGCCTCAGCACCCACGGCGGCGAGGAACTCCTGTGCGAGCGGTGCGTCCAGTCCCGGACGTGCGCCCGCCGCGGCATCCACGATCTCGACGTCGAACCCGTCCAGAACGCGGCGCACGTGAGCCTCGGCGTCGGCGACGCTGCGGCTGGGCGCGAAACGGAAGTTGACCTCCACCTCGCACAGGTCGGGGATGACGTTGCCCGCGACGCCGCCCGAGATGCGCACGGCGTTCAGTCCTTCGCGGTAGACGAGCCCGTCGACGTCGATCTCGCGCGGGCGATACTCGGCCAGGCGTGCCAGGATCGGCGCCGCACCGTGGATGGCGTTCTCCCCCATCCACGAGCGGGCGCTGTGGGCGCGGACCCCACGGGTGCGGGCGACGGCGCGCAGGGTGCCGTTGCATCCGCCCTCCACCTGCCCGTTGGAGGGCTCCCCCAGAATCGCGAAGTCGGCGGCGAACAGGTCGGGGCGCGTGCGCGCCAGACGCGTGAGACCGTTGAGGTCCGACGCGACCTCCTCGTTGTCGTACCAGAGCCAGGTGATGTCGACGCGGGGATCGACGAGTTCGGCGGCGAGCTTCAGCTGCACCGCCGTGCCCCCCTTCATGTCCACGGTCCCGCGACCCCAGAGGTAGTGCTCGCCGTCGATCTCGATGTCGCGCGTGGGCAGGTTCGCGTTGATCGGCACGGTGTCGATGTGCCCCGCGATCGCCACGCGCTGCGCGCGCCCGAGGTGGGTGCGCGCGACGATCGTGTCGCCGTCGCGATAGACGTCGAGGTGATCCAGCGGCGAGATCGCAGCGAAGATCGCGTCGGCGAGGGTCGCCTCGTCGCCCGACACGCTGGGAATGTCGCAGATCGCTCGGGTCAGGTCGACGGAGGAGGCGGTGAGGTCGAGCACGGGCATGGGGCGAGTCTATCGAGGGGTCCGGCTTCGATAGCCTGGAGGGCATGAGCGAACAGCGGACGGTATGGGGCATCGGCCTCGCGACGACGAGCGAGAACGGCACGATCCTGGACACCTGGTTCCCGGAGGTCCACGCCGGCACCGGCGACGACGCCGACACGGCGTCCGCCACGGCGGCATGGGCCGAGTATGCGGGACCCGACGCGCGTCGCGCGGTGCGTGTCGAGATCGTCACGGTCTCGATCGACCTCGACGCCGCACCGGCGTCCACTCCCGACGCCTATCTCCGTCTGCACGCGCTGTCTCACCGGGTCGTCCGCCCCAACGACGTGAACCTCGACGGCATCTTCGCGCACCTTCCCATCGTCGCGTGGACCACGGCGGGCGCGATGCACCCCGACGACGCCGAACGCCTCCGCCCGGCACTGCAGCGCGCCGGCATCCAGGTGCACAGCCTCGACACGTTTCCCCGCCTGCTCGACTTCGTGACCCCTCCGGGCGTGCGCATCGCCGACGCCTCGCGGGTGCGGCTGGGCGCCTACCTCTCCCCCGGCACGACAGTCATGCACGAGGGCTTCGTGAACTTCAACGCCGGCACGCTGGGCTCCTCGATGGTCGAAGGGCGCATCTCCCAGGGCGTCGTCGTCGGCGACGGCTCGGACATCGGCGGCGGCGCGTCGATCATGGGCACGCTGTCGGGTGGCGGCACGCACCGCGTATCGATCGGCGCCCGCACGCTCCTCGGCGCGAACGCGGGCATCGGCATCTCGCTCGGCGACGACTGCATCGTCGAGGCCGGACTCTATGTCACCGCCGGATCCAAGATCGTGCTCCCCAACGAACCCCCGCTGCACGATGGATCGCGCCCGATCGTCAAGGGCGCTCAGCTGTCGGGCCAGAACAGCCTGCTCTTCCGCCGCAACTCGCTCACGGGTGCGGTCGAGGCCGTCCGCCGCGAGGGCGTCGGGGTGACGCTGAACGAGGCTCTGCACGCCTGAGGACGCCGGCGGCGGGGACGGATAGCATCTGGTCATGAGCGACCGGATGCCGAAGGCGACGTATGAACGCGAACTGAAACGACTGCAGGCGCAGCTGGTCGACATGCAGGCGTGGGTGCAGAGCACCGGAGCACGCATCGTGGTGATCTTCGAAGGACGCGACGCCGCCGGCAAAGGATCGACGATCAGCCGGGTCTCGCAGTACCTCAATCCTCGGGTCACGCGCGTCGTGGCGCTTCCGACGCCGACCGAGCGTGAGAAGAGCGAGTGGTACTTTCAGCGCTACATTGCCCACCTCCCCGCGGCCGGCGAGATCGTGCTGATGGACCGGTCCTGGTACAACCGCGCCGGTGTCGAGCACGTGATGGGGTACTGCACGAACGCGGAGTACCACCGGTTTCTGCACCAGGTGCCGATCTTCGAGCGGATGCTGGTGGAAGACGGCATCCTGCTGAAGAAGTACTGGTTCAGCGTCTCGGACGTCGAACAGGAGAAGCGATTCCGCTCCCGCAACGACGACCCGATGAGACGCTGGAAGCTCTCCCCCAACGATGTCCTGTCGATCACCAAGTGGGAGGACTATTCGCGCGCGAAGGACACCATGTTCGTGCACACCGACATCCCGGAGTCGCCGTGGTTCGAGGTCGACAACGAGGACAAGCGTCGCGGCCGCATCAACATGATCCATCACCTGCTCTCGCAGATCCCCTACGAGGAGGTCGAGCGCGCGCCGATCGCGATCCCGGCTCGCCCGGCATCCGGCGGATACGAACGCCCTCCGCGCGAGCTGCAGAACTACGTCCCCGACTACGCCGCGACGCTCATCGGCTGATCACGCGCACAGAATCGGAGATCGGCGACAGAATCGGATGCCGCGCCCCGCGCGATCCGATTCTGTTGCGCAGATCCGAAGCCACTGCGACGGCCCGAGAGCCGGACGCGCCGCTCAGTCGCGGATACGCACCGACAGGCACGTGACGCAGCCCTCGAGCTTCTCGAACTCGGTGATGGGCGTCGCAACGACCCGCAGTCCACGCGCCTCGTAGCGGGCCGCGGTCTCGGGAGCATCGGAGGACATCAGCACCTCGTCGGGGCCGAGGACGACGACAGCCGTACCGTGCTCCTCGGGCACGGCTTCGAACGTCGCGAAGGCGGCCGGGTCGTCGACCAGGGGCTCGAAGCCGACCACGGTCCCGTCGGGCAGCGCGGTCACGCCGCTCTTGAGGTGGAGGACCCGTTCGACGGGAACGGCGACGATCTGCCATCCCCGCGGCGCCAGCAGCGCCGTCAGCTGCGCGATGCCGTCGGCGTTGGTGCGCGAAGATGCACCGACGTACACGGTCGAGCCGATCTTCAGGACGTCACCGCCGTCGAGGGTGCCGGGCGCGACGATCTCCGCCGTCTCCAGTCCGGTGGCGGCCACGGCATCGCGCACCGTGGGGGCTTCGCTGCGCCGTGACTCGGCGCCGGCGCGGCAGAGGACGATGAGATCACCGAAGACGACGACGGCATCCTCGACGAACACCCCGTCGGGCTGCTCATCGGCCGGGTCGATCTCGATGACTTCCCATCCGCGCGAGCGGAAGACGTCGACGTACGCCTCCCATTGGCGCTGCGCCAACGCGGGGTCGACCGAGGTCCGCCCGATATGCGTCACCTCGCCGTCGGCGAGGCGCGGAGACGGACGACGAACGAGCAGACGCGACATGGCTCGACCCTAGCGGATCGCCCGGTGCACGCTTCGCACGTGGCGCGCGGATGCCGCGTCGGTCAGACAGCCCCGGGATAGTTGCGTTCGCCCGCGCCCACGTAGAGCTGCTGGGGACGCCCGATCTTCGTCTGCGGGTCGTACTGCATCTCACGCCAGTGGGCCAGCCAGCCGGGCAGGCGCCCGATCGCGAACAGCGGCGTGAACATGCGCGTGGGAAAGCCCATCGCCTTGTAGATGACCCCCGTGTAGAAGTCGACATTGGGGTAGAGGCGACGCTCCTTGAAGTAGTCGTCCTCGAGGGCGACCTGCTCCAGCTCCTGGGCGAGATCCAGCAGCGGATCGTGAACGCCCAGCTCGGCGAGGATCTCGTCGGCGGACTCCTTGACGAGCTTCGCGCGCGGGTCGTAGTTCTTGTAGACGCGGTGACCGAAGCCCATCAGCTTGACCCCGTCCTCCTTGTTCTTCACGCGCTCGACGAAGCGCTGGACGCTTTCGCCGGAGTCCTGAATGCGCGCGAGCATGTCGAGCACGGCTTCGTTCGCGCCACCGTGCAACGGGCCGTAGAGAGCGTTGATGCCCGCGGAGATCGAGGAGAACTGGTTGGCGCCGGTCGATCCGACCAAACGCACCGTCGAGGTCGACGCGTTCTGCTCGTGGTCCTCGTGCAGGATCAGCAGACGCTCGAGCGCCCGGGAGGTCACCGGGTTCACCTGGTACGTCTCCGCGAGGTTGCCGAAGTTCAGCCGCAGGAAGTTGTCGACGAAGCTCAGTGAGTTGTCCGGGTAGAGGAACGCCTGACCGATGCTCTTCTTGTGGGCGTACGCCGCGATGACCGGCAGCTTCGCCAGCAAGCGGATGGTGTTGAGCTCGACGTGCTCGGGATTGTTGGGGTCGGACTGGCCCTCGTAGTAGGTGGACAGCGCCGCCGTCGCCGCCGATAGCACCGACATCGGGTGGGCGGTGTGCGGGAGGGAGGAGAAGAAGCGCTTGAGGTCCTCGTGCAGCAGCGTGTGGTGACGGATCTTGTCGTCCCACTCCCCCAGCTCATCCGCCGTCGGAAGCTCGCCGTACAGCAGCAGCCAGGCGACCTCGAGGTACGTGCTGTTCTTCGCGAGCTGCTCGATCGGGTAGCCGCGATATCGCAGGATGCCCTGGTCGCCGTCGATGAACGTGATCGCCGACTTGGTGGCCGCCGTGTTCACGAAGCCATAGTCCAAGCTCGTGTAGCCGGTCTGCTTCGTGAAGGTCGAGAAGTCGACACTGGGTGCGCCGGCGGTGCCGGAGAGAATCGGCAGTTCGGCGGTGCGGTCACCGACGGTGACGGTGGCCTTCTGGGGGTGTCCCGCGTCGCTCACGAAGCCTCCTTGCGGTGGGTGGGGTCTTTTACAGCCTACTGGGCGCGCGCTCCAACGCAGATCGCACGCAAAGGAACAGCCAGTTCGTAGGAGGAAACCTACGACGTCGGCGCCAGCCGTTGCGCCGCTGCCCGGATCCGCTCGTCGGTCGCCGTCAGCGAGAAGCGGACGTGCTCGGGGAAATGTGCGCCGTAGAAGTGGCCCGGCCCGGCCAGGATGCCGAGATCGGCGAGGCGGTCCATGGTCTTCCATGCGTCGACGCCCTCGGTGGCCCAGAGATACAGGCCGCCCTCGGAATGATCGATGCGGAATCCCGCCGCCACGAGAGCCGGGCGGAGCACTTCCCGACGCGCGCGATAGCGCTCGCGCTGCGCGGCCACGTGGGTGTCGTCGGCCAGCGCAGCCGTCATCGCGCTCTGAACGGGCCCGGGGAGCATGAGACCGAGGTGTTTGCGTGCTGTCAGCAGCCGCGACACGAGGTCGGCGTCGCCGGCGAGGAAGGCGGCACGGTATCCGGCGAGATTGGACTGCTTGCTGAGCGAGTACACCGACAGCACGTCGCGTCGGTCTTGTCCGACGACGCGCGGATCGAGGATGCTGGGGATCGGAGCGTCTGCCCAGGGCCCGTCCCACCCGAGCTCCGCGTAGCACTCGTCACTGACGATGACGGCGCCCAGATCCCGCGCACGCGTGACGGCGGCACGCAACTCGTCGACGCCGAGCACACGTCCGTCCGGATTGCCGGGGGTGTTGAGCCACACCAGGCGCGTGCCCACGGGCCACTGTGCGGGATCGTCCGCGGCGAGGGGCGTCGCCCCCACCAGCTTCGCCCCGACCTCGTAGGTGGGGTACGCGGCGCGGGGGTGGACGACGATGTCGCCGGCGCCGAGGTCCATCAGCAACGGCAGAAGCGCGACGAGTTCCTTCGAGCCGACCGTCGGGAGGACCTCGTCGACGCTGAGGCCAGGCACGGCGCGCCGCCGGCCATACCAGGCCGTGATGGCGGAGCGCAGGGCCGCGGTGCCGACGGTCTGCGGATAGGCGTGCGCATCCGTGGCGTCACGCAACGCCGCCGCGACGACCTCCGGCGTGGGGTCGACGGGAGAACCGATGGAAAGATCCACGATGCCGCCCGGGTGCACGCGCGCCCGCGCGGCGAAGGGAGCGACGGCATCCCAGGGGTAATCGTCGAGGTCGCGGACGGCCATCAGTGCGTCTGTGGCGGGAGGGCCGAGATGACCGGGTGATCCTTGGCGATCACACCGACCTTGGCGGCACCGCCGGGCGAGCCGATGTCGTCGAAGAACTCGACGTTGGCCGTGTAGTAGTCCTGCCACTCGGCCGGCAGGTCGTCTTCGTAGTAGATCGCCTCGACGGGGCACACCGGCTCACACGCGCCGCAGTCCACGCACTCGTCCGGGTGGATGTAGAGCGAGCGCTCGCCCTCGTAGATGCAGTCGACGGGGCATTCGTCGATGCAGGCACGATCCTTCACATCCACGCAGGGCAACGCGATCACATATGTCACGTGTCGAGTCTAGTTCGTGCTCGCACCGTGGTCGTGAAAAGCCGACCCCGACGGGGTCGTTGCGCGGGGGGACAGGCGCGGCCAGGCCACGACGACGGCCACCATCACGGGCACGGCCACCGTCCAGATCACTCCCGTGGAGAGTTGGCCGTCGGCGGGCGCCGGAACCACGACCGATCCGCCCGGGCCGCGTCCGGACAGCACGAGCGTCGTCAGCATGACGCCCAGACCTGTTGCCAATGCCGCCCAGCGGTCACCGGTCAGCACCCGCACCGCCAGCAGCAGTGCGCCGGTGCCGATCACGGCGACGATGAGCCCCAGAGGCACCGGGCCCCACAGCGCGGACTGACCGATGGTCCCGGCGGCCCCGTAGAAGAGGCCGATCACCGCGGCGACGGCCCAGCTCCCGATCCGTGCGATTCTCACGCCGCGATTCTACGTGGCCCACCCCAGCGCCCGGAGCACCGCAGCCACGAGCGCCGCCGCGATGACGACGATCAGGAAGGGGGCGCGCAGCATGAGCAGCCCGGCGGCGGCGACGATCGCCGGCACCCGCGCATCGGCGACGATCTGCGGGCTGGCCCCCAGGGTCTGCACGGCGACGAGCGCAGCCAGCAGCGCCACCGTCAGCAGGTCGATCGAACGCTCGGCGCGGGCCGAGCCGAACCATCGCGCAGGAATCGCGTACCCCAACACCTTCAGCGCCAGGCAGGCGAAGGATGCCGCGAGCACTGCCGTCCACGTCGTCATGATGCGCGACCCGCGAACGCATTGGTCCAGCCGACGGCGATGGCGACCACGGCGGCGACCAGCACGGGAAGGCCGGGCATGAGCACGGGTGTGAGCGCGGTGGCCACAACCGCTGCGGCGACGCCGACCGCGACCGCTTGGCGGCGACGCAGACGTGGCCACAGCAGCGCCAGGAAGGCCGCAGCCGCAGCCGCGTCCAGCCCGTAGGTGCGAGGATCACCGAGGACGTCGCCGAGCAGCGCACCGCCGAGTGTCGAGATGTTCCACCCGACGTAGATGCCGACGCCCGTGATCCAGAAGCCCGTTCGGCGCGCCGCGGGGTCTCCGTGAGCCAGAGCGACCGCCGTGGACTCGTCGATCGTGACCTGGGGCGCCACGAGGCGGCGCCAGCCGTGCCCGACCACCGGGGCCATGCGCAGTCCATAGGCGACGTTGCGCACGCCGAGCAGCGCGGCCGAAGCGATCGCCGCGGGCGCGGCGGCGAGCCCTCCCGCGCCGAGAACGCCCGCGAACGCGAACCTGCGATCCCCCGGTGAACATCAGCAGGCTCAGCACGCACGTCTGCCACACGTCAAGACCGGAGGCGACGGCCAGAGCGCCGAACGAGACACCGTAGGCGCTCGTCGCGACGGCGACGCCCACAGCCTCGCGCCGCGCGCGACGCACGGCCTCTCGGGCCTCAGCTGCGGCATCCATGCCCACCATCCTGACAGTTCGTCTGCCCGCGAACGCCTGCGGGCGAGTAGGGTGCCCGTCATGGAGCGGATCTTCGACATGCCCGTCGCCCGCGTCTACCCGCTCTACGTCCAGAAGGTGCAGCGTAAGGGCCGCTCAGCGGACGACGTCGAGGCCGTCACACGATGGCTGACGGGATACAGCGCCCAGGAACTCGCGGATCACCTCGCCGCGCAGACGAACTTCCGTGACTTCTTCGCGGGTGCGCGGCTGCATCCCGGCGCCGCGCAGATCACGGGTGTGATCTGCGGTGTGCGAGTGGAGCAGATCGCAGATCCGTTGATGCAGAAGATCCGCTACCTGGACAAACTCGTCGACGAGGTCGCGCGAGGTCGCCCACTCGAGAAGATTCTGCGGGCATGAGGCTTCCCGCGGCGCTCAGCCGTCCTGGCGCTTCGCCCGGGATGCCGCGCGGCCGCGCTCGGTCGCGTCGAGCACGACCTTGCGGATGCGCACCTTCTCGGGCGTGACCTCGACGCATTCGTCGTCGCGGGCGAACTCCAGCGACTCCTCGAGCGTGAGCACGCGCGGCGGCGTCATCGATTCGAAGGAGTCGGAGGTCGACGAACGCATGTTCGTGAGCTTCTTCTCCTTCGTGATGTTCACGTCCATGTCATCGGCGCGCGAGTTCTCGCCGATGACCATGCCCTCGTAGACCTCTTCGGTCGGCTGCACGAAGAAGCTCATGCGCTCCTGGAGCGCGATCATCGCGAACGGGGTCACGACACCCATCCGGTCGGCGACGATCGACCCGTTCTGGCGGGTGGTGATCTGGCCCGCCCAGTCGTCGTAGCCGTGCGAGATCGCGTTGGCGATGCCGGTGCCGCGGGTGATCGTGAGGAACTCGCTGCGGAAGCCGATCAGGCCGCGCGAGGGCACCACGAACTCCATGCGCACCCAACCGGTGCCGTGGTTCGTCATGGTGTCCATGCGGCCCTTGCGCGCCGCCATGAGCTGCGTGATCGCGCCGAGGTGCTCCTCCGGGGCGTCGATCGTGAGGTGCTCGAAGGGCTCCTTCAGCTTGCCGTCCTCACCGCGCTTGGTGACGACCTGGGGCTTGCCGACGGTCAGCTCGAAGCCCTCACGGCGCATGTTCTCGACGAGGATCGCGAGAGCCAGCTCACCGCGACCCTGCACCTCCCACGCATCGGGGCGACCGATGTCGACGACCTTGAGCGAGACATTGCCGATCAGTTCCCGATCGAGACGGTCCTTGACCATGCGCGCGGTCAGCTTGTGACCCTTCACCTTGCCCATGAGGGGCGAGGTGTTGGTGCCGATCGTCATCGAGATGGCCGGGTCGTCGACGGTGATCGCGGGCAGAGGCCGCACGTCTTCGGGGTCGGCGATCGTCTCGCCGATCGTGATGTCCTCGATGCCGGCGATGGCGACGATGTCACCGGGGCCGGCAGATTCGGCGGGGTAGCGCTCGAGAGCACGGGTCTTGAGCAGCTCGGTGATGCGCGCGTTGGTGTGCGAGCCGTCGTGACGCACCCAGGCGACGGTCTGCCCCTTCTTCAGCGTGCCGTTGAAGACACGGAGCAAGGCCAGACGCCCGAGGAACGGCGAGGAATCGAGGTTGGTGACCCAGGCCTGCAGCGGCGCCTCGTCGTCGTAGGCGGGAGCGGGGACGTGCTCGAGGATGGCCTCGAACAGCGGCTCGAGGTCGTCGTTGTCCGGCAGCTCGCCGTTCGCGGGCCGGTTGCGCGAGGCGGCGCCGGCACGACCGGACGCGTACACGACCGGGACGTCCAGCAGCGCATCGATGTCGAGGTCGGGCACGTCGTCAACGAGGTCGCCAGCGAGCCCCAGCAGCAGGTCGTGGGCCTCCTCCTCGACCTCCGCGATGCGCGCGTCGGGGCGGTCGGTCTTGTTGACCAGCAGGATGACCGGAAGCTTCGCCTCGAGCGCCTTGCGGAGGACGAAGCGCGTCTGCGGCAGGGGGCCCTCCGAGGCATCCACCAGCAGGACGACGCCGTCGACCATCGAAAGCCCGCGCTCGACCTCGCCGCCGAAGTCGGCGTGACCGGGGGTGTCGATGACGTTGATCGTGACCGGCACCTCGGTGTGCAGACCGTTGTAGGTGATCGCCGTGTTCTTCGCGAGGATCGTGATGCCCTTCTCGCGCTCAAGATCGTTCGAGTCCATCGCCCGCTCCTCCATGTGCTCGTGGGAGCCGAAGGAGCCGGTCTGACGGAGCATCGCGTCCACGAGCGTGGTCTTGCCGTGGTCGACGTGCGCGACGATCGCGACGTTACGGAGATCCGGACGGAGGGCGTGCGCCATGAAATGACCTAACGAGAAAGGGAGACGCTCCGAGCAGAGCGCCTCCCATTCTACAAGCCGGATGCCGCGGCGTCCTCCTCCGCGCTCCGCGCACCTCTCTCAGGCGTGCGCGGCGGCATCCCCCGGTGTCTCATCGGCGTCCACACCGGCGGCGAGATCAGCCAGACGCTTGTCACGGCGCTCACGCTGGATGTCGGGGTCGGGCACCGGCACGGCTGCCAGAAGACGCTTGGTGTAGGCCTGCTGCGGGCGACGCATGATCTGGTCGCGGGTGCCGACCTCGACGAGAGCGCCGTGGCGCATGACCGCGATCCGGTCGGCCAGCTCATCGATGACGGCGAGGTCGTGGCTGATGAACAGGCAGGCGAACCCGCGCTCACGCTGCAGATCCTTCAACAGCTCCAGAACCGTGGCCTGCACGGAGACGTCGAGGGCGCTCGTGGGCTCATCGGCGACCAGGACCTTCGGGTTGAGAGCGAGGGCGCGGGCGATGCCCACGCGCTGCTTCTGCCCACCGGAGAGCTCGTGCGGGTAACGAGATGCATAATCGCGCGGCAGTCGCACGGAGTCCAACAGCGCTCGCACGCGCTTGTCGAGGGGCGCGCCCTTGATCTTCTCGGACAGCTTGATCGGCTCGGCGATCGAATCGCCGATGGTCATCCGAGGGTTCAGCGAGCTCGACGGATCCTGGAAGACGATGCCCACCTCGTGGTGGAGGGCGTGCAGCTGCTCGCGGTTCGCTTTCGAGATGTCCATGCCGGCCACGGTCAGCCGGCCGGAGTGGATGGGCAGCAGACCGATCGTGGCGCGACCGATCGTCGTCTTGCCCGAGCCGGACTCGCCGACCAGGCCCAGCACCTCACCCTGGTAGATCTTCAGGTCGATGTGGTCGGCCGCACGGAAAGCCGGCACCCGACCGCGCTTCGGATACTCGATCGCGACGTCGTCGAACGACACCACCACGGGAGTGGACGGGGTGGCAGCATCGGGAGCCTGCAGATCCACGGTGGTGATGCGCGGCACCGCCGACAGCAGCGCCTTCGTATACGGATGCTGCGGGTCGGCGAAGACGCTCGCGACCGTGCCGGTCTCGACGATGTCGCCCTGACGCATCACGACGATGCGGTCGGCCATGTCGGCGACGACGCCCATGTCGTGCGTGATCAGCAGGATGGCCGAGCCGAGACGGTCCTGGAGCTTTCGCATGAGCTCGAGGATCTCCGCCTGAACGGTCACATCGAGCGCGGTCGTCGGCTCGTCCGCGACCAGCAGCAGCGGGTCGCACGACAGCGACTGCGCGATCATCGCGCGCTGACGCTGGCCGCCGGACAGCTGGTGCGGGTACGAGTCGAAGGCTTTCTGCGGGTCGGGAAGCTCGACCAGCGTCAGAAGCTCGACGGCCCGCGCCTTGGCCTCCGCCGGAGACACGCCGAAGTGCTGGCGCAACGTCTCCACGATCTGGAACCCGACCGTCAGGACCGGGTTCAGCGCCGTCATGGGCTCCTGGAAGATCATCGAGATCTGGTTGCCGCGGATCTCCTGCATCTCCCGAGGCTTCATGCCGATGAGCTCGCGGCCAGCCAGCTTCGCACTGCCGCTCACGCGGGAGTTCTTCGGCAGCAGGCCCAGCAGCGACATCGACGAGACGCTCTTTCCCGACCCGGACTCACCCACGATGGCGAGCACTTCGCCGGCAGCGATCGAGTAGGAGACGTGGCGGGCGGCGGGCACCCAGTACCCGTCGACGCCGAAGTCGACGTTGAGGTCGGTGACCTCGAGCACCGGACCGCTGTCCGGCTGGTGCGCCTCGGTCGTGGGCAGCATGCCGCGGGAGGTTCTCATCGGCGGTTTCCTTCTGTTGTGCGTGCGAACGGACTCGTGGTCCGGAATGCGACGATGGGGTGATGACGGATGACGTGCGCCTGTACCGATCGACCACGAACACCGTGATCGCGATCGGCGCATGGGTGGCTGTGACCGCCGGCGCGGCGCTGGTGGTTCTGCTCGGCGCGACCCGGTCGACGCAGCAGCTGTGGGCTCTGGTGCCGCTGGCGCTGATCGCGCTGCTGGTGGGCGAGCTGTTCTGGCGTCCGCGCATCATCTGGGACGAGCAGTCCATCACGCTCGTGAACCCCTACGCGACCACGACCGTCCCGTGGACGATGGTCGTCGACATCGACACCCGCTTCGCGCTGACCGTGGTGACGCCCTCGCGTCGATATCGATCGTCCGCGGCGCCCGCGGCCGGCGCACTCACCATGCCGCGCGGAGGGCGTGACAGCCTCGGACCCGACCAGAAGGGCGGCGTCCTGCGCAAGTCCGACGCCCTCGGCACCGATTCCGGTGACGCCGCGTACATCATCCGGGGAGCATGGCATCGGCTCGTGGAGAGCGAGGCCATCCCCCTGGGCCGCGCGGGAAGCGACCGCGCCCGCGTGCACGTGCACGTCACCGCCCTCGCGCTGAGCCTGCTGCTGGCCGCGGCGACCGTTCCGGCGCTGCTGAACCTCTGACGGCATCCGGTCTTACTCCGGATCCTGCAGGGTCGGCGTGCCGGTGCGCGGGTTCTGCGCCGCGGCATCCATCAGGCTCGTCGGAGCGGCGACATCGGGCTCGACACCGTCGGCGCGCTCCTTCGTGCGACGACGGGAGAACCGACGGCTGCGCGGGTCGAAGGCCTCGCGGAGGGCATCGCCGAAGATGTTCGCCGACAGCGCCAGCGTGACGATGAACAGCGCCGGCCACCAGAACAGCCACGGCCGCACGGTGAAGGCCGACTGGTTGACACCGATGAGCAGACCCAGCGAGACGTCAGGAGAGCGGATGCCGTAGCCGAGAAGCGAGATCGCCGCCTCGAGCAGGATGGCACCGGCTGCCAGGAGCGATCCCGACACGATGATCACACCGGTCGCGTTCGGAAGGATGTGCCGGAAGATGATGCGGGCATCGGAGGCGCCGGCCACGCGGGCAGCCTCGACGAACTCCCGTTCGCGCAGCGAGAGGAACTCACCGCGGACGAGACGCGCGATCACCATCCAGCTGAAGAACCCGAGCATGGAGCCCAAGACCCATACGCCGACCGCGCCGGCCCAGTTACCGACGACGGCGGCGATCACGATGGCGGGGATCACGATGAAGACGTCGGTCAGGCGCATGAGCACCGCGTCGACCCAGCCGCGGAAGTAGCCCGCGATCGCGCCCACCGTGACACCCACGATCAGCGCGATGCCCGTGATCAGCACCATGGCCACGAACGAGTTCTGGATGCCGCGCATGGTCATCGCGAAATAGTCGCGCCCGATGCGGTCCTGACCGAAGGGGTGGTCGCCGAGCGAGAACGGGAACAGGCTCAGAGTCGGCTCTCCGCCGTTGACGCTGTTCGACAGGTCGTACCAGTTGTACTTCCACCAGCCGGGAATCGGGCCGAGCCCGACGGCGCTCGTGGCGAAGGCCACGACCGCCAGCAGGACGATGGCGGCGATGAGGCCGACCTTCTGGGAGAGGAAACGGCGCCAGATGATCCGGCTCTGACTGATCGAGCGCTCTTCGACGTCGCCGGGGGTTTCGGAGATGGTGCTGGACATCAGCGCACCCTCACTCTCGGGTCGAGTGCCGCGTACGCGAGATCGGCAAGGAAGTTGAACAGAATGGCCATGAAGGCGATGACGATGAAGTAGCCCATCACCGGGTACAGGTCACCGGGACCCAGCGAGCGCTGGAAGAGCGCACCCATACCGGGGATCGCGAAGATGAACTCCGTGATGATGGCCCCACCGAGCAGCCCGCCGAGGTCGGTCGCGACGAGCGTCGTGATCGGGATCAGCACGTTGCGGAATGCGTGGCGGACGACCACCACCCGCTCGGGCATGCCCTTGGCGCGAGCGGTGCGCACGTAGTCCTGGCTGAGCACCTCGATCATGCCGGCGCGGGCATAACGCGTGTACCCCGCGAACGAGATCGTCAGCAGCGAGATCGTCGGAAGCAGCAGGTGGAAGAAGACGTCCAGACCGACGCGCCACATGTTGTCGGGAGCGTATCCCGGCGTCGAGGAGCCGACGGTCGCGATCGGGCGTCCGTTCATGTCCTCCATGTAGCCGGGGAAGGACTGCATGAAGCGGTCGATGAGGATGATGACGCTGATGATCACGGCGACCAGAACACCGATGCGCATGTTCTGGGCGCGGTCGTCTCCGCCGACGAAGAAGCCGGCCGCGAAGCCGACCGCCAGCGCCACGACGAAAAGGATGCCGATGGTGGCGAACGTGGACACGTCGAACAGACCCTGCAGCGCGAAGTAGCTGATGATTCCGGCGACGGCGACGATGCCGGCCGTCAGCAACGCGCGGCGCTGGTGGATGCCGGCGATCAGCACGGTCACACCGAGGGCGGCACCTGCGCTCAGCACGATGACGCCGACCGGGCCGAACCCGGGCGTGAGGAACCAGCCGGTGACGCTCATGTAGATGAGCAGGCCCGTGGTGAGCACGAAGCTCGTGCCCCCGGACGTGAGGCGACGGCGGGTGTCACCGCCGACGACCGCCTGCACGATCAATGCCACCACGATCCCGACGATCACCGCGACGACGATGGGGATGACGGGGTCTTGCAGGAAGTCGTTGAAGCCGATGGCGACGAAGTTCTTGAGAAGCGCGGCGGCCAGGAAGGACGGCAGGGAGTAGAGGAACAGGCTGAGGACGGTGAACGACACGTCGAAGCCGCTGTTCTCACGCAGCGCAGAGAGGATTCCGGTCGAGATGCCGAAGAGGATGGCCAGCAGCAGGGCCGCCGTGACCATCTGGATGGTGGACACCATCGCGATCGGCAGGACGTCGGTGACGGGGGCGCCCTGGAAGGTGGTGCCCAGGTCGCAGGCGTTCGCGAAGGGGATGAGGCACTTGGCGGCGCCGCCGACCCACATCGCCCAGCGAAGCGGAGGCGCGACGTCCAGGTTGGCGAGCTGAATTCGCGCTTCGATCAGCTGCTGCTTGTTCGGGTTGTTGGAAGAGCGGAGGTCCTCGAGCGGATCCGTCGACAGAGCGACGAGATTGAACATCACGAAGGATGCCGCGAGGAGGATGAGGATCGACACACCGACCCTACGGAGAATGAAACCGACCAAAGGTCACTCACTTCGACGTGCGACGGGCGGGCGGCATCGGGTTGCGATCGCCTCGCCCATCGGTTGACAGACAGGGGCCAGGGTGGCGCCTTCGGGATCTACCGTAGACGCCACCCTGGCGTGGGTACTACTTGGTGTTGGTGCTCTGCTTGACGGACCACTCCCAGTTGTTCCAGATCGGACCGGTCTGGTTGCCCATGTACTTGACGCCGTCCAGCTTGCTGGAGACGCCGTAGATGCCGGGCGCCTGGAAGAGGGGCAGGCCGTAGCCCTCGGTGAACGCCGTCTTGTCGATGTTCAGGAGGAGCTGCGTCAGCTTGTCCTTGTCAACCGTGGTCTGCGACGCGATCGCGTCGTCGTTGGCAGCGGTGAACTTGTTGTAGTTTCCACCACCGTCGGTCGAGAACAGCTGCGGGATCTGCGCCGTGCCGATACCCGGGGAGATCCAGCCGAACAGCGACGCGTCGTAGTTGCCAGCCGACAGCAGGGTCGACCACTTGGGGTCGCCACCGTCGACGACCTGGAAGCCGGCCTTGGCCGCGGAGGACTGGATCGCCTGGAACTCGTCCACGCGGTTCGGGTTCTTCGTGTTGTAGAGGATCTTCACGGTCGGCGTCTTGCCGGCGAGGAGCTCCTTGGCCTTCGCGATGTTGTCGTCGAGCTTGGACGGGTCGTACTTGTCCGAGCCGTTCTGGGCGACGGTGGTCGCGTACTCCGACTGGCTCGGGAGCCAGATCTGCGAGTCGAGGACCTTGGCGTCGGGGTTGACCGGCGTCACGATCGCGTCGAGGATCTGCTGACGCGGAACCGTCAGGAGGAAGGCCTCGCGGACGGTCGCGTCCTTGAACACCTCCGAGCCGAAGTTCAGGTCGAGGTGGTCGTAGGAGACCTGGTCACCGGTCATGACCTGAGCACCCGAGACGGCCTCGAGCGACTTCTTCGTGTCGGCGGATGCCTGCGGGTAGACGAGGTCGACCTCGCCGTTCTGCAGAGCCGTGACCTGCGCGGCGGCGTCGCCGATGACACGCATGACGAGCTTGTCGATCTTCGGCGCGAGGTTGCCCTTGTAGTTGGGGTTGTGCTCGAACGTCAGCGACTGACCCGGCGTCCACGCCGAGAGCACCCACGGGCCCGAGGTGACCAGCAGGTCCTTGTCGGTCGGGAACGACGTGATGTCGTAGCCCGTGTTGACGAAGTCCGCAGCCTTCTTCAGGGTGTCGTTCGCGGCGACGGGAGCCTTCGGGTCGCCCTTGGGCAGACCCTGGAGGAGCTTCGTCAGGTCAGCGGCCGAGGAGAGGCCGGCCTTCTTGGCCACGACGTGCGCGGGCTGCGCGATGGGGCTGAAGATCTCCCAGTCCACGTAGGGCTCGGAGTACTTCAGCGTGATCGACGTGTTGTCGTCGCCCACCTCGGGGAAGTCGGTCGAGTTGATGCCCGCCGTCGAACCCGCGATCTGGAAGTACTGCGTGCCACCCGTGACGTTGCCGTCCGCGTCGGTGGTCGCGTCATCGTAGTGGCCCGAGGCGATCGCCCACGCGAGCACCATGTCGTCGGCCGTGATCGGCTCGCCGTCGGACCACTTGAGGTCCTTCTTGAGCGTGTACTTCACGGTCAGCGGGTCGTCCGAGGTCTTCTCGTACGTGCCGAACGACTCGTCCTTGACGAGGTTGAAGCTGTTGTCCGGGTAGAAGAACCCGCCCGTGGTCAGGTAGACGTACTGCCCGTTGGTGTCCAGGTTGCCCTGCGGCGTGTTGCTGTTCAGCGACGTCAGGTCGTTCACGATGGCCATCGTGACGGTGCCACCGGTCGGCGCAGCGTTGGTGGCGTTGCCGCCGCCGCCGGCCGTGCAGCCCGTCAGGGCGAGGGCGCCGGCCGCGGTGACCGCGACAAGTGCTCCCCAGCGTGACTTCTTCAATTTTCCTCCTGGGTAAGGGATGGATGCGCAGGCAGGTGAAACACCCACGGCGCGGATACCGAAACCATAAGTTTTGATCAGCGTCGATCAAAACCGTTAGGGAAAACGTTACAGACCCTTAACTCAGTTCAGGGCCGATATGGCAATCTGACAAGGTGAGCGATTCCGAGGCCGCCGAACTGCCAAGACTGAGGGGCACGCGCGCCCGGTTGTGGTGGGAGATCAGCATTGTGCTCGCTCTGTCGGTCGGGCGCTCGGCGCTGTCCTCGGTGCTCGCGCTCGTCCAGGCGCTGACGCGCGACCAGGCCCTGGCAGACCAGTCGACCTCGCTGAACCCGGGCGCGAACGCCGCCCAGTTCTGGGACGTCCTCAACCAGTTCCTGGCCCAGTTCTTCGCGTTCGCCCCCATCGCACTGGCGATCTACCTGCTGTGGGAGCCCGGGATCTCGGCGTTCCGTCGCATCGGCTTGGATTTCCGGGTTCTCGGGCGGGATCTGGGTGCGGGCGTGCTGCTGGTCGCCGTCATCGGCATCCCGGGTCTCGGCCTCTACGTCGCCGGTCGCGCGCTGGGGATCACCGTGCAGGTCGACGCCGCACCACTCGACTCCTCGTGGTGGACGATTCCGCTCCTGCTGCTGGCAGCCGTGCGTGCCGGCCTGACCGAAGAGGTCATCTTCATCGGCTACCTGTTCGACCGTCTGCGGCGGCTCGGATGGGGGACGTGGACGATCATCCTGTCCACAGCTGCGCTGCGCGGCGCATATCACGCCTACCAAGGGTGGGGACCGATCGCCGGCAACATCGCGATGGGCATCGTTTTCGGGTGGGTCTATCAGCGCTGGGGCCGCGTGATGCCCCTGGTGATCGCGCACACCCTCATCGACGTCATCGCCTTCGTGGGCTATCCCCTGGCCGCCGCCTGGTGGCCCGCCGTCTTCGCCTGACCCACCCCCCTACGCTCCCGCGCCGGCCACCGCCCGGCCCGCACCGACCACCGCCCGGTCTGCGAGACACGCGCCGCGCACCGAGACACGCGCTGCACACCGGTGTTTCGGTGCACGGACCGTGTCTCGCGGGGCGAGCGGGGGTTCCTCCCCACATCGAGAGACGGTGGCGGCTCCCACCGAAAGCGGTGAGCAGCGGAGGCGGCAACTCATCACCGGGTGCAATGGCGACATGCCAACCGCGATCGCTACGCCAGATGTCCGAGAGTGCCCGGTGCCGTTGATCACGCGAGGCGGCGAGCCGCACGTCGATCGCGCGGTGCGGCGCGGGGAACTCGTTCGCGTGATGCGCGGGGTGTACGCCCCGGCGCAACTGTGGCGGGATCTGCCGCCTTGGGATCGCTACCTCGCTCGCGTCCATGCGGCCGTGCGGGTCTACCCCGACGTCGTCTTCGTTCGAGAGTCCGCGGCCGCACTTCGCGGGCTCCCCGTCTTCGGCGAACCGCCGCACGTCCACGCCGTCGCCCTCGGCTCACGAGCGACGCACGCTGTCGGGGAGATCCGGCTGCACGCCGCCGAACGCCCGCCACAGTGCGACGAGGTGAGCGGAGTGCTCGTCGCGACAGGTGCCGAAATTGCGGTGGATGCCGCGCGACTACGGCATCCCGCTGTCGCCCGTGCGACGGCCGATGCCGCACTCCGGGCCGATCCGCACCTCACCACCTGCTGCATGCGGGCGATGAGCGAGACTCACCCGTCCTCGCGAGGTCGCCGTCGCGCACGTGACGTGTTCGACCGCGCGTCGGCGGTTGCCGAGTCACCGCTGGAGTCCGTGAGCGCGACGGTTATCGAGGCGCTCGGTTTTCCTGTGCCGGAGATGCAGCGATGGGTGCGAGGTCCGGAGCCGGGAGAGGACGACCGCGTCGACTTCGCATGGCTGCGCAACGACCATCTCGTGGCGGGAGAGGCCGACGGAGACATCAAGTACAGCGGCGCCTTGGGCGACGCTCGTGTCGCACTCGGCGAACGGCGTGCTCGGGACGCGCGGCTGATGCGACGCGGCGTCCACACGGTCCATCACTGGACGTGGGCCGACGTGATCGCCCCGAGCCAACTCCGCGCGATCCTGTTGTCGGCGGGGCTGCCTCTCGTTCGACAGCCCGATCTCGGGCTGCTCGGTTCGCTCGACCGCGCGCTCCGCGGCCTGCCGTGACCGCACCCGCTCCGTCCGTTCCGTCCGCGAGACACCGCCCCCGCACCGAGACACCGGGTGTGCATCGGTGTCTCGGTGCGGAACGTGTGTCTCGCGGGCCACACGGACCGCGAGACCGCGCGGGCCGCTCGGGGCTAGGCGAAGGCCTCCACGGGCGGGCAGGCGCAGACGAGGTTGCGGTCGCCGTACGCGTTGTCGATCCGGCGCACCGGCGGCCAGTACTTCGTGCGCACCAGACTGTGCACGGGGTAGACGGCAAGCTCGCGCGGATACGGATGCGACCACTGCCCCGCGATGACCGACTCCGCCGTATGCGGCGCGTTCACCAGCGGATTGTCATCGGCGGGCCAGGCACCCGACGCCACGGCATCCGCCTCGGCCCGGATGGCGATCATGGCCTCGATGAACCGCTCGAGCTCTCCGAGGTCCTCGGATTCGGTCGGCTCGACCATCAGCGTTCCCGCCACCGGGAACGACATCGTCGGCGCGTGGAAGCCGTAGTCGATCAGCCGCTTCGCGACGTCGTCCACGCTCACACCGGTCGCTTCCTTCAGCGGCCGCAGATCGAGGATGCACTCGTGGGCGACGAGCCCGCCCTCCCCCGCGTACAGCACCGGATAGTGGTCGCGCAGGCGCACGGCGATGTAGTTCGCCGCGAGCACCGCCGCCCCGGTCGCCTCCCGCAGCCCCTCGGCGCCCATCATCCGGATGTAGGCCCACGAGATCGGCAGGATGGATGCCGAGCCATACGGCGCCGCCGAGATCGGTCCGCCGTCGAAGACGAACCCGCCCGCGTGCTCGGCGCGCTGCGCCAGCGGGTGCGACGGCAGGAACGGCGCGAGGTGCGCCTTCGCGGCCACCGGGCCGACGCCCGGCCCGCCGCCGCCGTGCGGGATGGCGAACGTCTTGTGCAGGTTCAGGTGCGAGACGTCTCCGCCCAGGTCGCCGAACCGGGCGAAGCCGACCAGCGCGTTCATGTTGGCACCGTCGACGTACACCTGACCGCCGGCGTCGTGCACGGCGGCGGTGATGTCGACGACGTCCTGCTCGTACACGCCGTGCGTCGAGGGGTACGTGATCATCAGAGCGGCGAGCGCCTCTGCGTGTGCGGCGATCTTGGCGCGCAGGTCGCCGAGGTCGACGTTGCCGGCTTCGTCGCACGCGACGACGACGACCCGCATGCCGGCGAGGACGGCGGATGCCGCATTGGTGCCGTGGGCCGACGAGGGGATGAGGCACACATCGCGCTGCTCGTCACCGCGGGAGTGGTGATAGCCGCGGATCGCGAGCAGTCCCGCCAGCTCGCCCTGCGAACCCGCGTTGGGTTGGAGGGAGACCGCGTCGTACCCGGTGATCTCCGCCAGCCACGACTCCAGCTGCTCGATGAGCACCAGGTACCCCGCGACGTCGTCGGCGGGAGCGAACGGGTGAACGCGGGAGAACTCGGTCCACGACACCGCCGCCATCTCGGTCGCCGCGTTGAGCTTCATCGTGCAGGACCCCAGCGGGATCATGCCGCGATCGAGCGCATAGTCCCGGTCGGCCAGCTGCTTGAGGTAGCGCATCATGGCGGTCTCCGAGTGGTGAGCGTGGAAGACGGGGTGCGTCAGGAACTCGTCCGCGCGCCGCAGCGACTCCGGCAGCGACGCGGCACCGCTTCCGGTGGCCCACCCGAAGGCGCGCTGTGCGCGTCCTCCGAAAACCTGGGCGAGCACGTGCAGTTCGCTGACCGTCGTCGCCTCGTCGACGGAGATGCCGACGCTGTCACTGTCGCGGAACCACAGCTGGAACCCGCGCTCCCGCGCCGCGTCCACGATCTCACCGGCGCGGCCGGGCACCGACACGACGATGGTGTCGAAGAAGTCGTCGTGCAGCACCTCGTTGCCGGCCTCCACGAGCCAGTCGCGCAGCAGGTGCGCCTTGCCGGTGACCTCGTCGGCGATGCGACGCAGTCCGTGCGGACCGTGATAGACGGCGTACATCGAGGCCATGACGGCCAGCAGCACCTGCGCCGTGCAGATGTTGGAGGTCGCCTTCTCGCGACGGATGTGCTGTTCGCGCGTCTGCAGCGAGAGGCGGTAGGCCGGGCGGCCCTCGGCATCCACCGAGACGCCGACGAGGCGGCCCGGCAGCTGGCGTTCGAGTCCGGAGCGGACCGCCATGTACCCGGCGTGCGGGCCGCCGAAGCCCATCGGCACGCCGAAGCGCTGCGTGGTGCCCACGGCGATGTCGGCGCCGAGCGAGCCCGGCGAGCGCAGCAGCGTCAGCGCCAGCAGATCGGCCGCGACGACGACCAGGCCGCCCTGCGCCTGCACGGCGGCGATCACGGCGGACGGGTCCCACACGCGTCCGGAGGCTCCGGGGTACTGCACGAAGGCGCCGAACGCGCCCGCCGCGTCGAGGGGCACACCATCGGCGGCAAGGTCGGCCTCGACGATCTCGATGCCGAGAGCCGCCGCACGATGAACGAGCAGGGCCTTCGTCTGGGGCAGGGCGTCGGCATCCACGAGGAACACGGGGCTCTGCGCCTTCGAGGCGCGGCGGGCGACGAGCATCCCCTCGACGACGGCGGTCGCCTCGTCGAGCATCGAGGCGTTGGCCGTGGCGAGACCGGTGAGGTCGGCGACCATCGTCTGGAAGTTGATGAGGGCCTCGAGCCGGCCCTGCGAAATCTCCGGCTGGTAGGGGGTGTAGGCCGTGTACCAGGAGGGGTTCTCGAAGACGTTGCGCGCGATGACGGACGGGGTGAGCGTGTCGTAGTAGCCGAGCCCGATCATGGCGCGCGCCGGGCGGTTCTGCGACGCAAGCTCACGCAGCTCGGCGAGCGCCTCGGCCTCGGTGGCGGCGAGCGGGATCGCGCTGTCGGCGACGGGCGCGGCGTGGATAGATGCCGGGACCGCCCGCTCGACGAGGGCATTCACGCTCTCGTAGCCGAGCACGTTGAGCATCTGCGCCTGAGCGGAGGCGTCCGTGCCGATGTGCCGATCGCGGAAGGGCGCCGTATTCACTCCTCGCCGCCCGTGAGTGCGACGTAGGCGGTCCGATCGAGCAGGGCGTCGACATCGGCGGGATCGACCTGGATCTTCACGAGCCATCCGCCTTCGAACGACCCGCTGTTGACGAGAGACGGGTCGTCCACGACGGCGTCGTTGACGGCGACGATCTCGCCGGACAGCGGCGCGTAGAGCTCACCGACCGACTTCGTGGACTCGATCTCGCCGCACACCGTGTTCGCGGTGACGGTGGAGCCCACCGCGGGCAGGTCGACATAGACGACGTCGCCGAGCTTTTCGGCGGCGTAGTCCGTGATCCCGACGGTGGCGACGTCGCCCGCGAGGGCGACCCACTCGTGTTCTTCGGTGTACTTGAGGGCGGTCAGGTCGGTCATGCGGTCCTCCGGTAGAAAGGCAGGGCGGTCACTGTCGCGGGGATGAGAGTGCCCCGCACGTCGATGAAGAGCGAGGTGCCGGGCTCGGCGAGAGCCGGCGGGACAAAGGCCATGGCGATGGGGTGTCCGAGCGTCGGGCTCAGTGCCCCGCTCGTGATCTCGCCGACCGAGGTGCCGTCGGCATCCACGACGGCGTACCCCGCGCGGCCGGCGCGACGCCCCTCGGCAACGAGACCGACGAGCACGGGCAGGTCGGTGGATGCCGTGACGACGGCCTCCTTGCCAACGAACTCGCCCTTGTCGGCGGAGACGACGCGTCCGAGCCCCGCCTGAGCGGGTCGGATCGCGGTCGACAGTTCGTGGCCGTGCAGCGGCATGCCCGCCTCCAACCGGAGCGTGTCGCGGGCGGCGAGTCCCGCGGGGACGAGCCCGAGCGGCTCCCCCGCCGCGAGCAGAGCATCCCAGAGTGCGGGGGCGAGCGCGTTCGGCACCATCAGTTCGAAGCCGTCCTCACCCGTGTACCCGGTGCGGGCGATGAAGAGCTTCTCGCCTTGGAACCGGCCCTGCGACCAGGCGTAGTAGCCGAGGTCGGCGAGGGCGGGCGCCACGTCCGTGACATCGACCGTCGCCTCCACGATCTCTCGCGCGCGCGGACCCTGCACGGCGATGAGGGACATCTGGTCGGAGATGTCCTCGACGACAGCGGAAATGTGTGCGGTCCGGGCAACGAACGCCTCCGCGACGAGCGCACGGTTGCCGGCGTTGGAGATCACCAGGAAGTCATCGTCGCCGGTGCGGTAGACGATGACGTCGTCGATCACCCCGCCCTTCTCATCCAGCAGCAGCGAGTACTTCGCCTTGCCGATCTTCATGGTCGAGATCCGTCCGGCGAGCGCATAGTCGAGGAAGGCCGCGGCTCCCGAACCCGTCACAAGAAACTCCGCCATGTGCGAGATGTCGAACAGGCCGGCGGTGGTGCGCACAGCGTGATGCTCGGCGAGATCCGAGGTGTAGCGCACCGGCATGTTCCAGCCGCCGAAGTCGGTGAACGAGGCGCCGAGGGCAGCATGGCGATCGGCGAGGGCGGTGGTGCGAAGATCTGGCATGAGTTCTCCCCGGGACATCGGGCGGGCGGATGCCGGGACCGGCAGCCGCGAACTCCCCCTCTGTCATCGGCCTGAGAGTTTCGCCGGACCCGCCTGCGCGGAACCGGCTTTCACCGTCGGCGGATCCCCCACTGCGGGATCACTTTCCAGAGCGGCCGGACGCGAGCGGTACGCGGACCTGAGAGATTGGCGGGGAGGCTTGCTCCTTCGGTGCCCGGATCCTCGAGAAACGCTGGATGCCGGGGCTCTCCCGCACACGTCATGCGGCCTGTCTTCAGTTGCCCTGTCAGCATAGCGCCTGGCTCGACGCACATCAGCGGCTAGCGCGTGCAGCGTCCCGATGCGACGGTCGGCGAGTCGGCCGTGACCCGATCCAGCTCCGGGCGCAGCACGGTCGTCGTGGTCGCATAGCCACGCCCTTCGCCGTCCGCGCCGCGGGCGAAGACCACGCCAACGACGTCGCCGGCGGCATCCAGCAGCGGGCCGCCGGAGTTTCCCGGCTGGACGTCGGCCTGCAAGGCGTAGATCTCCCGCGGATTCACCGACGAGTCGTAGATGTCGGGCACGGGCACCGACGACACGGACAGAATCCCCGCCGACACGTTGGTGAACGGGCCGCCGTGCGGGTATCCCTGCACGGCCGCCTGCGTTCCGGCGGCAGCGGGGTCGGCGATGGTGAGCGGGGTCGCCGGCAGGCCGCCGATCGAGAGCACGGCGAGGTCGTTCACCGGATCGAAGAGGACGATGCGCCCCTCTCCCGCACGACCACCGGGCAGTTCCACGACGGGCGTGTCCACTCCCGCAACGACGTGGGCATTCGTCACGACCAGTCCCGGCGCGGCCACGAAGCCCGATCCCGTCATCGAGACCCCGCACGCGTAGGCGGTGCCACTCACCCGGGCCACGGATGCCGCAGCGTTCTGCAGCGCGGGGTCGTCGAGGCTGATCGGCGGATCGGTGGGTGTGACGAGCGCGCCGATCGCCGCCTCCAGCCGCGGCAGGCCGTCCGAGAGCAGCGCACCACGCGCCTGGGCCAGCGCGTCCTGGACCGGCGGCGGCGTGATCGCCTGCAGCGCACCGACGACGCGCGAGGAGGCGACCGCCGACGACACGTAAGGGATGCCCGCGGTCGCAAGCCCCGAGGAGACGAGCACGAGAGCCAACGCGGCGGCCACGGTGGTCAGCACGCCGCCGAGGAAACGCTCGAGTCCGCGCAGTCGCGCGCGGTCGACGCCGCGACGAATCGCCATCCCGATCGCGGTACCGGACGCGGTCCCGACGACGACGAGCACGATCGCGGCGACGGCGAGCGCCGCGGTGCGCCAACCTCCGGAGGGGACGACGGTGGACAGCCACGGGGTCACCAGAGGCAGCAGCCACAGAGCCGCGGCGGCGCCGGCGATCATCCCGATGACGCTGCCGAGGCTGGCGAAGAATCCGCGCGCCAGACCCGACGCGAGGGCGAGGAGCAGCGCCACGACGGCGATGATGTCGACGATCAGCACGGGGAACCTCCGCGCACACCGTAACGCGTACGGCTCCGCGATTCCTGCACGAATGCTGCCGGTCGAGCGCGATCGGGGTTTTCGGCGGCGGCGCGGGTTTGCCCTTCAAGTCCAGATGACTCTAAGATCGTCTGCGAGGTTATGGTCATCATGACAAGAACAAGCGCCCCGACCGACACGATCCGTGTCGCCGTCTCGACGGTCATCTTCAGCCTGCGCAGCGACGAGTCGGGACGCCTCGCCGTCGTGCTGCCGCTGGTTCGTCGCACGCGCGATCCGCACGAGGGACTCTGGGCCCTTCCGGGAGGCTGGCTGGATGCCGCCGAGAACCTCGAAGCTGCAGCCTCACGAACCCTGGCCGAGACGACCGGCCTCGCCCCGAGCTACCTCGAACAGCTCTACGCGTTCGGCGACGTCGGCCGCGCCCCGGGTCGCGTCGTGTCCATCGTCTACTGGGCGCTGCTGCGCGAAGGCGCCCAGCTTCCCGCGGACGCCCACAACGTGAGGTGGTTCGACGCGGCGCATCTGCCGGCCCTGGCCTTCGACCACAACCACATCGTCGACTACGCGCTGTGGCGTCTGCGCAACAAAGTCGGCTACAGCCGCATCGCCCACGGGCTGCTGCCCGAACTGTTCACCCTGTCTGATCTGCGCGAGGTGTACGAGGCGATCCTCGAACGCGACCTGGACCCCGCGAACTTCCGCCGGCAGGTGGAGAACTCGGGGACGCTGATCCCCACCGACGCGTTTCGCACCGGCAGCCACCGGCCGGCGCGTCTCTACCGCTACAACCACGACGTGGAGCTCGCCGAACGCGGGCCCCTGCCACCCGGCGCGGTCGCCGACGCCGCACCATCCGTCCTTCCCGAAGAGGTCACGATATGAGCGCCACCTTCCTCACCCTCCAACCGCGCCCCGACGGCGAGGTCGACCCCAGCGTCGACCACGCCGTCCAGGCCATCGTCGCCGGCGCGTCGACGGCCGAGACCTGCAACACCGATCTCGCGGCGGGACCGTGGGCCTTCGACGCGCGCCCCGGATACGGACCCGGCTCGTCGATGGGCGACGTGATCCCCACCGGGGCGCCCCGTCAGGGCGAACTTCCGGCGGAGTACCGCACGGCATCCGAAGACGAGCTGCACGCCCGTATCCGCGCCGCGAAGGCGACCCTCGGCGAACGCGTCGTCGTGCTCGGCCACTTCTATCAGCGCGAGGAGGTGGTCACGCACGCCGACTATGTCGGGGACTCGTTCCAGCTCGCGAACGCGGCGCTGGAGCACCCCGACGCGGACGCCATCGTGTTCTGCGGCGTGCACTTCATGGCTGAGACGGCGGATCTGCTCTCCCGCCCCGAGCAGGCCGTGATCCTCCCCAACCTCGCCGCCGGCTGCTCGATGGCCGATATGGCCTCCATCGACGAGGTGGAGGAGTGCTGGGAGCAGCTCGAAGACGTCTACGGCGATCTGACCGCCGCTGATGCCGACGGGCGTGTCCCGGTGATCCCGGTCACATACATGAACTCCTCGGCGGCGATCAAGGGCTTCGTCGGGCGGCACGGCGGCATCGTCTGCACCTCGTCGAACGCGCGCACCGTGCTGGAATGGGCGTTCGCCCGCGGGCGCCGGGTGCTGTTCTTCCCCGATCAGCACCTCGGTCGCAACACGGCGAAGGCGATGGGCGTGCCCCTGGCGCAGATGCCCATGTGGAATCCCCGCAAGCCTCTCGGCGGCTCGAGCGCCGACGAGCTGGACAGCGCCCGGGTGATCCTCTGGCACGGGTTCTGCTCGGTGCACCGCCGGTTCACGGTCGACCAGATCGACAAGGCCCGCGCCGAGCACCCCGGCGTGCGCGTGATCGTCCACCCGGAGTGCCCCATGGCCGTCGTCGACGCGGCCGACGAGGCGGGATCGACCGACTACATCCGCAAGGCCATCGCCGCCGCCACCGAGCCGACGACGTTCGCGATCGGCACCGAGATCAACCTCGTGCAGCGTCTCGCGGCGCAGTTCCCCCAGCACGAGATCTTCTGCCTCGACCCGGTGGTGTGCCCCTGCTCCACGATGTACCGCATCCACCCCGGCTACCTCGCCTGGGTGCTCGAGCGCCTCGTCGCCGGCGACGTCGTGAACCGCATCACGGTGCCCGCCGACGTCGCCGACCCCGCACGCGTCGCCCTCGAGCGGATGCTGGTGGCCAAGCCGTGAGCGTCGACGTGCCTGACGTCGTCGTGGTCGGCTCGGGGATCGCGGGGCTCACCGCGGCGCTGCACGCCGCGGCATCCGGATGCCGGGTGACCCTCGTCACGAAGGACGTGCTCGAACACGCCAACACGCGCTACGCCCAGGGCGGCATCGCAGGCGTCATGTTCGACGACGACAGTGCCGCCGCGCACGAGCACGACACTCTCGTCGCGGGGGCCGGGCTCAGTGATCCCGCCGCCGTGCGCGTCCTGGTGAGCGAAGGGCCCGAGCGCATCCGTGAACTCATCGAGCTCGGCGTCGCGTTCGACCGCGGCAGCGATGGCGCTCTCGTGAAGGGACTGGAGGCCGCGCACTCCTACCCGCGGGTGCTCCACGCAGGGGGCGACGCGACCGGGAGCGTGATCGAGAAGGCGCTCGTTGCACGCGTGCGCGCCAGCGGGGCCCGCGTCATCGAGCACGCCTTCCTCGTCGATCTGATCCTCGACAGCGACGGTCGCGCGTGCGGCGTCGACCTCCTGGTCGGCGACACGCGGCGCGATCGGATCCCGGCGGATGCCGTCGTGCTGGCGACCGGGGGTGTCGGTCAGCTCTACGCGCACACCACCAACCCCGCCGTCGCCACCGGCGACGGCATCGCCGCGGCCGTGCGTGCCGGCGCGAGCGTCTGCGACCTGGAGTTCGTGCAGTTCCATCCCACCGTCCTGTCCGTCGAGGGCACGGAACCCTTCCTCGTCTCGGAAGCCGTGCGCGGCGAAGGGGCGGTCCTGCGCGACCAGGAGGGGCGGCGTTTCATGCTCGACCTCCACCCCGACGCCGAGCTCGCACCCCGCGACGTGGTCGCCCGCGCGATCGCCGCGGTGATGGAGGGCCAGGGCGGCGAGCCGGTGCTCCTCGACGCGACCGGCCTGGGCCTGGACACCGCCGCGACAGGATCGGCGCGCAAGAGGGCCGGCGCCTTCCTTCGGCGCCGGTTCCCCACGATCGACGCCGCCGTGCGAGAGCGCGGGCTGGACTGGTCGCAGGAGCCGATTCCGGTGACGCCGGCCGCGCACTATCTGATGGGGGGCGTGGTCACCGACCTCCAGGGGCGCACGAGCGTCGCGGGACTGTATGCGGTGGGCGAGGTCGCGCGCACCGGCGTGCACGGCGCGAACCGGCTCGCCTCGAACTCGCTGCTGGAGGGAGCCGTGTTCGGCGCACGTGCCGGTGACGCGATCGTCGGCGACACCGCGTCCGGTGCGTGGCCCGTCACCGCGCCGTCCGCTGCGGCGACCGCCCCGGCGGGAGATTTCGCCGCAGCGGCGGCGGCGTGGCATCGAGCTGCGCTGCAGGAGCTGATGTGGGCGCACGCGGGGCTCGTCCGTGATGCGGTGGGTCTGCGCCACGCCGCCGCCGTGATCGGCAGCTGGCGGGTCGGGCAGCGCACGCCGCGGACGGAGGCGGAGTTCGAAGATGCCAACCTGCTCCTGGTGGCCGCCTGCCTGGTGGATGCCGCGCTCGCCCGCACCGCATCGGTGGGCGCGCACGCGCGCCGCGACGAGGATGCGTCCGCGCCATCCGCCCCGGCGCGACGCGAGCTTCAGGGGTCGGCATGCTGACCGCACGCCAGATCGAGCGCGTCGTCATCGCCGCTCTCGAGGAGGACGCGCCGTGGGGTGACGTCACCAGCGACTATCTGATCCCGGCCGATGCCGTCGCGACGGCAGACCTGGTCGCACGAGAGGCCGGCGTGTTCAGCGGCGGCGACGTCTTCGCGGCGGCGTTCGCCCTCACCGACCCCGCCACCGCCGTCACCGTGGCGACTGCCGATGGCGCGGCCTTCGGCGCAGGAGATGTGCTCGCGACCGTCAGTGGGCCGGCACGCGGCGTCCTGACGGCCGAACGGGTGGGTCTCAACCTCGTGCAGCGCATGAGCGGCATCGCCACCCTCACCGCGCGCTACGTCGACGCGGTCGCCGGCACCGGCGCGCGGATAGCCGATACCCGCAAGACGACTCCGGGGCTGCGGGCGCTCGAACGCCACGCTGTCCGCAGCGGCGGCGGTCACAACCACCGCTACTCGCTGTCGGACGCCGTGATGGCCAAGGACAATCACCTCGCGGTGCTGACCGCCGACGGCGGCGATCTGACGACCGCACTGCGTCGCGCATTGTCCGCCCTGCCCCACACGACCCACGTCGAGGTGGAGGTCGACCGGCTGGAGCAGATCGAACCCGTCCTCGCCGCCGGCGGCGGCGCCGCGCGCATCGGCACGATCATGCTCGACAACTTCGCGCTCGACGACCTCCGCGCCGGGGTCGCACTCATCGCCGGACGCGCCACGGTCGAGGCGTCGGGCGGAGTGAGCCTGGACACCGTGTCCGAGATCGCGGCTACGGGCGTCGACGTGATCTCCGTCGGAGCCCTGACGCATTCCGCCCGTGCCCTCGATCTGGGCCTGGACGCCCGCGTCGCGAGCAACGGCGGCGGTGCCTGACCCGCGAGGAAGCGATGTTCTATCTCGATCACGCTGCCACCACCCCGGTACGTCCCGACGTGGTCCAGGCGATGCTGCCCTACCTCGGCGATCGGTTCGGTAATCCGTCCAGCCACCACACGGTCGGTGAGGCCGCGGCATCCGTCCTCTCGGATGCGCGACGGCGCGTCGCCGCCGTGTTCGGCATGCGCCCCGCCGACATCGTCTTCACCTCGGGTGGCACCGAAGCGGACAACCTGGCGGTGAAGGGCATCACGATCGGCACGGCGCTGCATCGCGGCGGAGGCCGAAGCGCTCCGATGCACGTGATCACCACGCCCATCGAGCATGAAGCCGTCCTCGCCTCCTGCGGGTACCTGGAGCGTGTGCACGGCGCGACCATCACCCGGCTGCCCGTGGACGCGACGGGCCTCGTCGCGCCCGCGGACATCGCCGCGGCGCTTCGCCCCGAGACCGCGCTCGTGTCGGTCGGCTACGCGAACAACGAGGTCGGCACGGTTCAGGATCTGGGCGCGATCGCCGCGGTGACGCGCGCGGCCGGCGTCGCGCTGCACGTCGACGCCGTACAGGCGGCGGGCTGGCTGCCGCTGGCCGACACCGGAGCCGATGCGATCTCGGTCGCCGGACACAAGATCGGGGCTCCCCCGGGCATCGGCGTGCTCGCGATCCGAGGCCGCGTGCCTCTGGAACCGTTGCTCCACGGCGGCGGCCAGGAGCGCGAGCGGCGCAGCGGCACCGAGAACGTCGCCGGCGCGGTCGCGATCGCAACCGCCCTGGAGATCGCGGAGCGCGAGCGCCTCGCCGCAGCGGCACGCGTCGGCGCGCTGCGCGACCGCTTCACCGCCCGCGTGCTGGCCCTCGTCCCCTCCTCGCAGCTCACCGGTCACCCCGTGCGTCGCCTGCCCTCCTTGGCCAGTTTCACCTTCGCGGGAACCAGCGGCGAGTCGGTGCTGCTCGAGCTCGAACGCCGTGGCGTCGTCTCCTCCAGCGGCTCCGCGTGCGCCGCCGGAAGCGACGAGCCGTCCCATGTGCTGCTCGCGCTGGGCATCACCCCGGAGCTCGCCCAGACCGCCGTGCGCTTCAGTTTCGGCCATGACTTCGGGGCCGGCGACGAGGAGCGGGCCGCAGCGCTGCTCGATGCCGCCGCGGACGCGGTCGCCGCATCGGTGACGGCGGTACGATCGGGGCCGTGAGCACACCCGTCGTCACCGTCACCGTCATCGTCCCCGGACGCGACGTCGCCGCCTACGCGCACGAGGCCGTGGACTCCCTCCGCGCCCAAACGCTCACGAGCTGGCGCGCCATCTTGGTCGACGACGGATCCCTCGATGCGACCGGGGAGGTCTTTGCGGCGGCGGCGGCATCCGACGATCGTTTCCATGTCGTCAGCCATCCCGTCGCGCGCGGGCTGTCGGCTGCCCGCAACACCGGACTGGATCTCGTCGAGACACCGTTCGTCGGATTCCTGGATGCCGACGATGTGCTCACCCCGCGCGCACTGGAGCGCTTCGTCGACACGCTGACACGATCGGGCAGCGATGTCGTCGTGGGCGCATATGTCCGGCTGCGCGCCGACGAGGCGGGCGTCTACCGTCCCGGTCCCGTGCAGCCGTGGGTTCGCGCCGCCACCGATCCGCCACGTCTCGCGACGACGCTGGCGGCGCATCCCCAGGTTTCCGGCAACATCGTGGCGTGGTCGAAGCTCAGCCGGGTGGAGCTGTGGCGGCGGACGGGCCTGCGCTTTCCCGAGGGCAAGCTCTACGAAGATCAGCTGGTCGCGCAACGCCTCTACACGGCCGCGCGCGCCATCGACGTCATCCCCGACGTCGTCGTCCACTGGCGAGAGCGCGCGGACGGCTCATCGATCACGCAGAACAAGAATCTGCTCCCCGTGCTCGTGGACTATCTCGACGCGCTCAGCGGAGGCATCGCCGTGCTCGACGGCGCCGGCCAGCGCGCCGCCGTCCGTGCCCGCATCCGTCTCATTCTGGAGATGGACGTCCCTCCGCTCGTTCGCATCGCGCAAGACAGCCCCGACGACGCCTACCGACGCACGCTCGGCACGTTCATCCGCGCCCTCCACGACCGTGCGGGTGCCGAGTCCATCGAACTCGACCACGCCGCGGCCCGGTTGCGCAGCGCGGCTGAACTGTGGTGAGACGAGCCGGAGATATGCTGAGCGGATGACCGATTCCGACGCCGCTCACCTCCCCGATCGTCCTACGGGTCCCGATCTCGCCGCGATCCGTGCCGAGATCGACGAGCTCGCGGCCCTCTCCACGGAGGAGCTCGTCAACCCGAAGCCGAAGGCGATCGCCGAGAACGAGCCGATCCCGGCCCCCACGGACGCGATCGGGTCCGAAGACGGGAACAAGCCGGCCTGAGCTCTTTCAGGCCTGTTCGCGCGCCTGCGCCTCCATGCCCGCGATCGTCGCGGCCGCCATCTGCTCGAGCGCCAGCTCGGCGTAGAGCCCACCCTGGGCCAGCAGTTCACTGTGGGTCCCGGACTCCACGATGCGCCCCGCCTCGACGACGTGGATGACGTCGGCGCCGACGACGGTCGACAGTCGGTGCGCGATCGAGATGGTGGTGCGCCCGCGCGCCACATTGTCCAGCGCTTCCTGCACGACCCGTTCCGAGACGGTGTCCAAAGCCGACGTGGCCTCGTCCAGCAGCAGCACCGGTGGATCCTTCAGCAGTACGCGCGCGATCGCGATCCGCTGCTTCTCGCCGCCCGAGAGCCGATAGCCGCGCTCGCCGACGACCGTGTCGTAGCCGTGCTCGAAGCTCGCGATGGCGTGGTGGATGTTCGCCGCCGTGCACGCCGCGACGAGCTCCTCGTCGGTGGCATCGGGCTTCGCGTAGCGGAGGTTGTCGGCGATGGTGGCGTGGAACAGGTAGGTCTCCTGTGACACGATGCCGACGTTCTCCACGATCGAGTCCTGGGTGAGTCCCCGCACATCCCGCCCGGCGAAGACGACGGCGCCCTCGGACGCTTCGTACAGACGCGGAGCAAGGTAGACGATGGTGGTCTTGCCCGCGCCGGACGGCCCCACGAAAGCGATGTGCTGGCCGGGCTCGGCGACGAAGGACACTCCGTCGAGAGTCGGGCGGGTGTCGCCCGCGGCATCCGGATAGCGGAAGACGACGTCGCGGAACTCGACCCGTCCGATCGGCCCGGGGGCCCGCGCGACGTCGATCGCGTCGGGAGCGTCGACGATGGCCGGCGTCAAGTCGAGGTACTCGAAGATGCGCGCGAACAGGGCCCGGGAGGTCTGCAGATCCAGCGCCACACGCATCAGCCCCATGAGCGGTTGGAGCAGGCGCGCCTGCACCGTGGTGAAGGCGACGACGGCGCCGGCCGTGATCGCGCCGGTACCGCCCGCGATGAGGTAGCCCGACAGCAGATAGATGACGGCGGGCACCGAGGCCATGATGACCTGCACGACGGCGAAGAAGCCCTGTCCGCTCATGGCCCGGCGCACCTGCAGACGCACCTGGTTGAGGTTCTCTGCGCGGTAGCGCTCCGACTCCGCCCGTTGGCGGTTGAAGGCCTTGGACAGAAGGATGCCGCTGACCGACAGCGTTTCCTGGGTGATGCTGGTCAACTCGCTGAGCGACTCCTGCGTCTGCCCCGCGATACGGGCCCGCACCTGCCCCACCCGCCTCTGCACGAGCACGAGCGCGGGCATCATGATCACGGCGATGATGGTCAGCCGCCAGTCGATCAGGATCATGGCGACGAGGGCGGAGATCACGGTCACCGTGTTGCCGAGGATGCTGGTGATGGTGTTGGTCAAGACGTCCGAGACGCCGCCGACGTCGTTCTGCAGCCGCGACTGGATGACCCCGGTCTTCGTCCGGGTGAAGAAGCCCAGCTCCATCGCCTGCAGGTGATCGAACAGGCGGACCCGGAGGTCTCCCGTCACACGATTGCCGACCGTCGAAGTGAGCCAGGTCTGGGTGACACCGAGCACCGCGGAGAACAGGAACAGCCCGATCATGGTGAGCACCAACCGCAACAGGAGCGCGAGATCGGGAGGCGCACCGTCTGTGGGAAACAGCGCGTCGTCGAAGATGCGCTGCACGATGAGGGGCGGGACGACACCGATCGCCGCGCCGACGACGACCATCACCGCCGTCACCAGAATGCGCACACGGTAGGGGCGGAACAGGGCGACGACCCGAGCACCCAGGTTCGGGATCGCCGGGGCCTGTGCGTTCAGTCGCCGTTGCGCGCCTTCGTCCACGCCGCGGAAGGCCGCCGGACGACCACCCGGCCCCATTCCCCCCATGCCCATACTCACCGGGTCACTCTAACCCCGTGCCGGAGGGGGCGGCGGCTCAGCCGAGGCCGGCGACGAGATTGATCACCGATGCCAGGATGACGGCCCCGAACAGGTAGGCCAGCAGCGTCTGCGCGACGATGATGCGCCGGATCTCATTCGCGGACACATTCGTGTCGGACACCTGGTAGGTCATCCCCAGGCCGACCGAGAAGTAGCCGAAGTCGGAGTACGTCGGCGCATCGTCCTGATTGAAGTCGATGCCACCCGCCATCCCCGCGGCGACGCGTCCGTAGTAGACGCGCGCATAGCGCAGCATGTAGTCGACCTGGATGAGCGCCCACGAGCTCACCACGGCCGCGATCGCCACCCCCGCGACGAGGAACGCGCGGGCGTGGCCGCTGCTCCCACTCCCGATCAGCACCGCGACCACGCCGCCGAGGCTCGCGACGCTGCCCGCGAGTGCGATCAGGCGCGCGACCGGCCGGCCCGGGTCGACGCTCGTCGTGTGCGAGCGCGTCTGCTCGGCATCCATCGGCCAGACCACGCTCAGCAGCCACACCACGTTGGTCGCGGCCACGACGGCCCATCCGGCGAGAAGACCGACGGAGAGCCCGGCACCGACCGACGCGACGACGGCGACCACGGCCCCGACGGAGAGGGAGAGGGGGCCGCGGACGGCCACCCGCGACGGATGACGACGAAAGCTCATGCCTCGATGCTCCCACCGCGACCGGGAATGCCGTGTCCGACCCTCCCGTTACAGTGGACAGTCGCCCCGCCCGCCGGGAACGCGTCCCGACGACACCCAGGAGCCCGATGACCTCTCCCGACACCGCCACCACGCCTGATGCGCCCACGCAGGTCGGAGCCAAGGAGAACCGCGTCATCTGGTTGCTGCTGGCCGCCGCGTTCGTGGCCATCCTGAACGAGACGACGATGGGCGTCGCGATCCCGCACCTGATCGGCGACCTCGGCATCACCGCGGTGGCCGCGCAGTGGCTGACCACCGCGTTCATGCTGACGATGGCGGTCGTGATCCCCACCACGGGTTTTCTGCTGCGGCGATTCACGACGCGGGCGATGTTCGCGACGGCGATGGGTCTGTTCTCCGCGGGCACGCTGATCGCGCTGATCGCCCCGGGCTTCGAAGTGCTCGTCGCGGCCCGTGTCGTCCAGGCGTCGGGAACGGCCATCATGATGCCCCTGCTCATGACGACGCTCATGACTGTCGTCCCGCCGCACCTGCGGGGGCGGATGATGGGCCGTGTCAGCGTGGTGATCTCGCTGGCCCCCGCCATCGGACCGACGATGGCGGGCATCGTCCTCGACAATCTCACCTGGCGGTGGATCTTCGCGATCGTCCTTCCCATCGCACTGGTGGCCCTGGTCGTGGGCGTGCGCTGGATCCACAACCTGGGTGAGAGCACCCACACGCCGATCGACATCCTTTCCGTGGCGCTGTCTGCCGTCGGGTTCGGCGGTGTCGTCTTCGGGCTCAGCCAGATCGGCGGACATGGCTCGGATCTCGCCGCCGCGGAGGCGGCGACCACGACTCTCGTCGTCGCGCTGGGCATCGGACTCGTCGCCCTCGGCCTGTTTGCCTGGCGTCAGCTGATGCTCCAGAAGCGCGATGAGGCGCTCCTGGATCTGCGGATCTTCCGCTCGGGCAACTTCTCCCTTTCGGTCGCGCATTTCGCGGTGATGTCGCTGGCATTCTTCGGGACGCTGACCGCTCTCCCGCTGTACCTGCAGAACACGCTGGGGCTGTCGGCGAGTGCGTCCGGTCTCGTCGTCCTGCCGGGCGCACTTGCGATGGGTCTTCTCGGCCCGGTCATCGGGCGCATCTACGATCGCTGGGGCACCCGCGTGCTTCTGCTTCCCGGCACCATCGTCGTGCTGACGATCCTGTGGAGCTTCACGCTCCTCACCGAATCGACCCCCGGGTGGATCCTCGTCGTCACTCAGACGCTGTTGTCGATCGGGCTGGCGATGTCGTTCACACCCTTGTTCACGGCATCCTTGGGCTCGCTGGAGCCGCGGTTCTACTCCTACGGCAGCGCGATGGTCTCGACCATCCAGCAGGTCGCCGGTGCGGCCGGGATCGCCCTGCTGATCTCTGTGATGTCGTCTGCGGCTGCGGCGGCGGCGCGGAGCGGAGTGGCCGAGGCGCCCGCCGGAGCTGCAGGCGCACGAGCGGCGTTCCTGCTCGCGGCGATTATCGGGACGCCCCTGTTGATCAGTGCTTTCCTCATCAGAAAGCCGGATGACGTACCGGACGGGCCACCCGCGCACTGAGCGAGCTGACGCGCGCCGACCCTGCGCGAATCGGACGGCAGAGCTCGGGACGTTCAGCCGATACTGCAGGACCCGCCACCGCAGCACGATGCGGATGCGTCGACGCTCGCGTCCACGAGCGGAAGAAGCATGATGGCACCCTGAGCGCTCGAAGCGTCGTCGTCGACAGCGACCTGGGGCTGGTGAGAGGTGGTCATCCGTCGATCATACGTCGCTGTCGCGACGAGCGGCCTCGAGGACGGCGAACTGACCGCACCCTGGCAGGCGGTGACGGATACCGGGTCACGGCGGTGATGATCTCCCCCGCCGACCAGGCCGCGTTCACGGGAAAGCTCGTCGAGGAGATCGGCGATGGGCAGCACGACGGCCCGACCGCCTGAGCGGGACGGCTCTCAGTCCCAGTCGAGGTGGTCCTCGATGAACCACGACGTCTCGCCGGGGTGGGTCAGGGGAAAGAAGTGGCCGGCGCCGTCGACCGCTTTCACGCTGACCAGCCCCGGCGCGGCGTCACGCAGCGACTCTCCGCCCTCGACCGGCGTGACGCGGTCCGCGGATCCCTGGACGACGAGCACGGGCGTGGCATCCGCGACGGGCTGCCAGGCCGCGCCGTCCGTCGCCGCGAGCGCATCCGCCTGCATCTGACGCACATCGGTCTGCGGCGAGAACGAGTCCCCGAACACGGCGCGTACCTCCGCGTCGAAATCCTCACCGTACGGAGCGTCACGCGTGACACCCAGCAGCAGCACCCCGCTCACTCGTTCGTGATGGTCGATCGCGACGGTCCGCGCGACAGCGCCGCCGAATCCGTGCCCGCCGATCCATGCCTCCGAGATGCCCAGGTGCTCCAGGACGTCGACCACGTCCTGGGCGAGCTCGTGCAACGTCTGCGCGTCGGAGCGTCGCGCGGCGATGCGCACCACCCGGAAGTCCTCTTCGACGAGGATGCTCGCCAGAGCGCCGAAGTAGGCGAAGTCCAGCCCCGCCTCAGGCAGCAGGACGATGGCGGGGCCGGTGCCCTCATCGAGGTAGCTGATGTCGCGAACGTCGGCATCGAAGATCTGTCGAAGGTTCTCGGTCACGATCCTCCATCCTAGGCGGCGGCGAGTATGCACGGAGCATCTCCGTCCCCGCGAGGATGCCTAAGCTGGAACGGTGACGTATCCCACGGCACGGTGGTGCCGCAACCGGCGAGGGAGCGCCCTGTGCACGCGAGCGTCCGGGCATGCGGGACTGCACAACCGCGTCGGCACGTCGCAGATGTGGTCGGACGTCGACGCCGACCCGCCGACGTGCCCGGCCTCCGGTACCGAGGCCATCAGCGCGCCACGCCTGGCAGACGACTCCCCCGCCGCCGGTTTTCGGGCTCTTCGCAGTTGACGGTGTAGACGTCCGGGCCGCGTCGCTGTCGGGATAGGGGTCGAGGTCTTCCAGGATGGAAGTTCCTACGCTCACCGTCC